>CAZSIK010000117.1:6450-11968 GCA_964606515.1 uncultured Prolixibacteraceae bacterium | reverse complement strand
CATCAAAATGACAGATAAAATGGATAAAACAGCAGAGGAAATCTTTCAGGAATTACAGCATCATATCATTTTTCTGCGTGATAAGGTAAAACAAGCTGAGCTAAAACATCTTGACAATGTCATGTCTTGCGGGCATGGGCAGTATCCCAAACATTTGGAAATTAGAAATACGGCAACATCTTATAGGGAGTCAATCGTTGAATACTCAGTATATAAAAAGTTGTTGGATATCTTAATAAAACAAAAGAATTCTAACAATCATGCTCAGGAACTAAATAATATTCAGTGTGAAATTGAAAGTTTAACAACTAAAATTTCCGAGTTAGGATATTCTAAAGTCTATTCTTCATTAAAGAATTGGTTAATAAAATTACAGACAACCATTAACCATTTTAAATAGAAATATGTAAATCATAAGTTATGATTGATCATTATAGGAAAAAAATAGAGGAAAAACAATCAGAGCTAAGTGAATTGACTAATCTACTTGAGAGCTTTATACCAGCCAGTAAATACATCCTCTCTTCATCCGACATGGAGCTATATAGAACATTTGATAAAGATATTTCAGAAAATTTCTATCCTAATCAATTGGGATTACCAAAAGATAAAAATGCTAATACTACTAATAACTTTGATCATAGGTCATTTCAATCGCCCTATAGGAAAATAGAAAAATTCATATATACAATATTAATAATTATTGGAATTGGCTTCAATATTTTTTATTTATACGGATTTTTCACAGAATCAATCTTAGAATCTTCAATTTTGGGGAGTATTATTTCCTTTCTATTTATGGAGGCAGTTCTAATTGTCACAATTTGGTTAGTCATCGCTTTAGTTATATTCTTGATAATAAATCTTTTCTTGAAAAACGTTTATTTAATTCTAAATAGGAAATCCATAAAAAAATACTACCTACTCAAAGAACATCTTGAGGAAAATATAAAACTCGAAAAAAAGGATTCAGAGGATATCAAAGTAATTCAGGAAAACATTGAAAAATCCAGTAAAGACCTATTGTATTATCAAGAATGCTTAAGAAAAGCACAAGAGGTGGAAGCAATGAAAATTGCAAAACAAGAAAAACTAGAAGCTGAAAAGAAAATTCAAGAAGAAGAGAATAGACAATTCCAGATGAAAGCTGATTTCTGGCTAAAATTGAATGGTTATGACTTTGAAAACGAGATTGCGAAACTATTTAAAAGAAAGGGGTATAAGGTACAACAAACTTCATTTTCCGGAGATGGAGGTGCGGATATAATTGTTACAGACACAAGTGGGGAAAAATTTATAATCCAATGTAAAAATCACAAAAATCCAGTCTCTCCGCATATTGCAAGAGATTTATTAGGTACTCTAATTGATTATAAAGTTGATTCTGGTATCCTCATTAATACTGGTGGTTTTACTCATGGCACTATTAAATTCTCGCTAAAACATCCACTAACATTGTACGATATTAGAGATATTGTTAGAATTGCTAATTCATAATGTACAGATATCTTAACGATTTGTATGATTAACGCACACTTATACTTTTTTTCTACTATATCAAAATCATTTTCGAAGTGAATGGGGGAATTGATATGTGTATTAATTTTTTCTATTCTTAAAGTTTCTTCAATCGGATGACATGGTCTCTCTCTAACAACACATATAGGAATATATTAACAATGCTATAACGTACAATTTGTCTACAACTTGACATGAAGAAATTATTCTTATATTGTTTCACATTGATAAAATATTTTTAGTTTCTTACGATACCGCAATCTTTTTGATACTTAAATACTAGAATTCCTTCGTAAACCGAACTTTGTTTTACTTTTAAAATTTAATTTTTCTCTTCCAATTTTGTTTTTTGTAAAATCACCCATTCACTACTTCCATCCCGAATTATTGCAAAAACATAGAGATATTCTTCATGTCTAAATCCATATTTATTTAACCCTGATTCAACATCACGAGAGTTAAAGTATGGTTCTAGTTCATCGACTAAAGAATCCAGTACTGTAATACCCTTATTAGCAAAATCAGTCCATCTTATAGCGACGCTCCCTCCCGGGTATTTTAAGATTTCATAAACACCTGAAATTTTGCCTCCTGAAGCATAATACACACCACCTTTTTCAGGACTCATTTTTTTTAGATTGAACATTTTCATTTGTTCTTCCCACTCCAGAAAGGACATATTGACCCAAGTCAACAAATTTGTTACAGTCGGTTTGGGGAAAGAAATGTTTTCTATTTTAAAACTTTCAGATATGAATTGAGAATATATCTTATCATGCAAAAAACTTAATAAGAAAAGAAGGATAAAGAATTTTATGTATTTTCTCATTGTGATTAATTTGGTTATTTGAATTTAAGCCTTCTAAAATGTGTAAGAATTCCCTCTCCTGATTAAAATTTTCTGTTTTGGATCAATTATAACCAAAATATAGAAATTCAATAAATGGCGTTGAGCTCCATAAACCGCTCCAAATTGGTTTAATGGGGGAATTTGGAGTTAATGGTTTTAAAGGAGTAATTTGCTGTATACTCTTTATTGGCTCAATTTGGTAAATCATATTTAAGGCTCCTTTTCGTGCCCCAACAGCATTACCTTTTTTATCATATATAACACCATCCTCATACCATCCCAAAAATTTCCCATTGAAACCAAAAATACAAATGTCATCATTATCAGATTGGAGAAATGCAACCGGCGTACCGTTCCACAAAAAAATTGTTGCATCATCATCGAAGTCGATGTATGCTACTGCTGCTCCATTACTGTCGACTAATGTAACTTCCTGAGCAAATAAAATAGTTGCGCCAAAAATCAACAGGATTGTTATTACTAGATGTTTTTTCATTTAACCACTATTCTTTTATATATATTACTATAAAGGTTAGGAAATATCTAATCAATAAAACCTGACTTACAAAATCAAATCTCTATAGATATATCCATTGATTCCTAGTTTCATAATTGGTCATTTTTCAGTAATAAATTCAACTAACATGGACTTCCAGTCCGGTTAACATCTGGATAAGGGTTGCATTATTATCAAACTAAGTAATTGATACTACCTCAATTTCTTCTATTGGATATAATCTGGGCTGATCTATTAACATAAGAGACTCTTCTTAGATTATATGAAAATTCGCTGTACTACAATTTTATTGCACGGGGTATTAACTCTTTCATTCAATTTCAAAATAAACATCTTGAATTTCTTGCATCTTTAGTAGAACAAGTCATGATTTATTGGTAATTGCACTTACAAATCACAATGACTTAACGAACTCAGTATGCGTATTTGTCGAGAACTCATGATACGCTTTAAAATTAGTTACAATTTTAAAAACTGAACATGTTATAGAACACATTGTCAATGGTTAAATGAAGATTTATGCAAAGTTCAAAAATCAACTCTTTAGTTAAAGTATTTGTTTTATTAGGTAGTGTTCCATTTTGTGAGTCTTGCAACCTTGGTTTCCCTTCAAAACACCCACGAGCTTAAGCAAACCTGCTGCATGAAAAAAGGAGCTACAACTCTTGTAATTGTAACTCCTTGATATTCTTTCTTTTAGAAGGTGGGCCCAGCTGGGCTTGAACCAGCGACCCCCTGATTATGAGTCAGATGCTCTAACCAACTGAGCTATGGGCCCCGATAAACCCCATGGAGGGATATCGTATTTTTTTCGGAGTGCAATTTTAGTAATTTAGCTCCGATTACACAAATCATTTTGAAATTTTGTCAGGACTATTGCGGTTCTGTTTTTTCAATTTCCTCTTTATCATGGCTCTCGCTGAAATATTTTCGAAAAAACAGTAAAATTATCGTGATCCCTATCGTAATGTATGAATCGGCAAAGTTAAATACCGGACGGAAAAACACGAACGATTCGCCTGGGTTAATAGGCGACCAGCTTGGCCAGCTTGTTTTTATGATCGGAAAGAATAACATATCAACCACTTTGCCATACAGGAATGGGGCATAACCACCTTCCACTGGAAAAAGTTCGGCTACCTGGCCTAAACTTTCTGAAAAAATCAAGCCGTAAAATGCGCTATCGATGATGTTTCCCAGGGCTCCAGCCATGATTAAAGCAATGCTGATCACCAAACCAGTTGGGATTCCTTTTCGGATCAGTTTGCTCAGATACCAGCCAATACCGATTACTGCTGCAATACGAAACAAACTTAAGATCACTTTCCCGTATTTCCCGGCGAATTCGAAGCCAAAGGCCATCCCGTTATTTTCGACGAAATGGAGTAAAAACCAGTTCCCCAAAATACGGCGGTCTTCTCCCAGCACGAAAGAAGTTTTGATCCAGATTTTCATGATTTGGTCGAGCACTAAAGCCAGGATTACTACAAGTAGAGCGATTTGTTTTTTCGACATGCTGTTGTTTTGCTACATAAAACAATTGAGAGCTGTTAGCTCCCAATTGTTACTTATTATATTGTATTTGGCTTAACGCTGGTTGTTTTTGGCATCGATACTCAAAGTGGCATGTGGTACCGCGCGTAATCTTTCTTTCGAGATCAGTTTACCGGTTTCCCTGCAAATCCCATAGGTTTTGTTTTCAATTCGCACCAAGGCTGCCTGGAGGTACTGAATAAACTTTTGTTGACGATGGGCCAGTTTTCCAGCCTCTTCTTTCGAAAGGGTCGCTGCCCCCTCTTCAAGTATTTTGAAGGTGGGAGAAGTATCTTGGGTGTCGTTGTCGTCGCCATGCGTGATTGAGTTTTTAAAAATCTCGTAGTCGCGCTGTGCTTTTTCCAGTTTAGACAGGATTATTTCCTTGAATTCCTGAAGTTCTTCATCTGAATAACGGTTCTTCTCACTCATAATGATTTGGATTTGAGAATTAATTCCATAAAAATTTACCAAAATTATAAAAAAACAAAGGCAAATCCTTATCGACCCATATAAAGTTACTGTTTTTCAACCTTCACGTAGGTTAGCACATCATCGATGTCAACCTCCGAGGCTACAGTTGTATCCAGTTGATCGACCAGCATCAGCGAGGCACCTAAGGTTTGCGCCCTGATGTAATCTGAGTGTTTTTCAACTGCTTCGTCCAACAAGCCGTTTTTCTGAATTTTGATTGTAACCTTATCGGTCACTTCAAAATTACTATCCTTGCGGATGTTTTGAATACGGTTGATGAACTCACGCGCTATTCCTTCATGACGAAGCTCTTCGGTTATGTTGATATCGAGGGCAATTGTAATGCTCCCTTCGTTGGCTACCAGCCATCCAGGTATGTCTTCCGACAGAATTTCAACGTCACTTAGTTCAAGCTTTATGTTTTCATTGCCTACAACAATTTCGAGGTGTTTTTCCTTTTCGAAACTGCCAATTTCTTTCTGGCCTAATATAGCAATAGCTGATGAAATTTCCTTCATCATTTTTCCATATTTTGGGCCTAAGGTTTTGAAATTGGGCTTTATTTTCTTTCTGATAATCCCTTCATCGTTCGACAGGTATTCTATCTCCTTCACGTTTACTTCGGC
>CAZSIK010000117.1:0-6440 GCA_964606515.1 uncultured Prolixibacteraceae bacterium | reverse complement strand
GCGCATTGTATAATGATCTCTAATACGCACCATTTACTTCGGCAAGGATAATGTTCTCAACGGCTTGAACCTGGTCTTTAAAGTGGGGGTTCAAAACTGGGATCATGATTTTGGCCAGGGGTTGGCGTACTTTCAGTTTTTCCTTTCTTCTAAGGCCCAATACCATGCTCGAAACTTTCTGGGCAATGTCCATTCGTTCCTCTAATTCTTTGTCGATCAGGGCAGGGTTGAAACTTGGGAAATTGGATATGTGTACACTTTGTAATGGTTCTTTCCTGGTAACCTGGTTCAGGTCGGTGTACAGTTGGTCCATATAGAAGGGGGCGATTGGTGCTGCAAGTTGGGCTACAGTATGCAAGCAATCGTATAGGGTTTGGTAGGCCGAGAGTTTATCCGTGGTCATTTTACCCCCCCAATACCGTTTACGGCTCAAGCGAACAAACCAGTTGCTTAGGCTCTCGTTTACAAATTCGGAGAGGGCCCTTCCGGCACGTGTTGGTTCATAAGTCTCGTAACTTTCAGTTACTTCTTTTATTAAAGAATTGAGAAGGGAAAGGATCCAACGATCGAGTTCCGGCCGTAGTTCCATGGGTATTTTTTCTTCCGAATAAGTAAACCCATCGATATTGGCATATAAGGCAAAAAAACTATAGGTATTGAACAAGGTCCCAAAGAATTTCCGGCGCACTTCATCAACCCCGGCAAGGTCGAATTTCAGGTTGTCCCAGGGTTGTGAATTGGTGATCATGTACCAGCGCAAAGGGTCGGAACCGTATTTTTCGATGGTTTCGAACGGATCTATCGCGTTGCCCAGCCTTTTGCTCATCTTGTTCCCTTTGGCATCGAGTACCAGGCCGTTTGAGATGATGTTCCTGAACGATACCCCGTCCATGATCATGGTGGCAATAGCGTGCAAGGTGAAGAACCATCCCCGGGTTTGATCGACTCCTTCAGCGATAAAATCAGCAGGGAAGACAAAGGCCTCTTCTTGATTGAACGGATAGTGGGCCTGGGCAAAAGGCATGGCTCCTGAATCGAACCAAACATCGATAAGGTCGGGTTCACGGAACATTATTTTCCCGCTTGCCGAAACCAGAACGATATCGTCGACAAAAGGCCGGTGGAGGTCTATTTTTTCATAATTTTCTTTTGAATAATTGCCAACAATAAAATTTTTGTAGGGATTTTCGGACATAAAGCCGGCCTTCACTGCTTTGTCGATTTCAGTCATCAGTTCTTCCATACTACCGATACAGGTTTCTTCACTTCCGTCTTCGGTCCTCCAAATCGGGAGCGGAGTACCCCAGTAGCGGGAACGTGAAAGGTTCCAGTCGACCAGGTTTTCGAGCCAGTTCCCAAAGCGTCCGGTTCCGGTGCTTTCGGGTTTCCAGTTGATGGTTTTGTTAAGCTCAATCATCCTATCCTTTATGGCAGTGGTTTTTATAAACCAAGAATCTAATGGGTAATACAGAACTGGTTTATCGGTTCTCCAGCAATGGGGGTAATTATGCTCATGTTTTTCAATTCGGAAAGCCTTATTTTCTTTTTTCAGCATTACCGATAAATCGACATCAAGGCTTGCATCGTTTTCGGTAAGGGTATCGTCGTAAGCATTTTTCACATAACGGCCAGCAAAATCGCGATACACTTCCTCGTTGACATATTCTTTGGCCCAATCTTCATCAAGGTCTTCGATATGGTAAAATTTCCCGGTGCGGTCGACCATGGCCTGACGTTTTCCTTCTTTGTCGATCATGATGAGGGGCACAATACCAGCTTGTTTCGCTACACGATCGTCGTCGGCACCAAAAGTAGGGGCAATGTGCACAATCCCGGTACCGTCTTCGGTAGTAACATAATCGCCGGGAATTACCTTGAAGGCATCGCCCGTTGGCTTAACAAAGGGGATGAGTTGCTCATAGCTCAACCCAAGCAATTGGGTCCCCTTGTATTCTCCAAGAATTTTATAGGGAAGAGCTTTTGATCCTGGCTCATAGCTTTCGAGTCCCAATTCGGCAAATTTTGGATTAAAGTGATTGTCGATAAGGTCCTTAGCCAGAATTACCGTAATTGGAATTCCTGTATATGGATTAAAAGAGCGTACTTTAACGTAGGTTATTTTTGACCCTACGCATAGTGCCGTGTTCGAGGGTAAGGTCCAGGGAGTGGTTGTCCAGGCCAGAAAATAGAGATCGGTATCGCAACCTTCGAACAGGAAGGCTGATTTTTCGTCGCGAACCACTTTAAACTGGGCGGTAGCAGTGGTATCTTTTACATCGCGGTAGCAACCGGGTTGGTTCAGTTCGTGAGAACTTAAACCCGTACCTGCGGCTGGTGAATACGGTTGAATGGTGTAGCCCTTGTAAAGAAGGCCTTTTTGATACAGCTTTTTCAGTAAATACCATAAGGTTTCGATGTAGCGGCTATCGTAGGTAATGTAGGGATCGTCCATGTTGACCCAGTATCCCATTTGTCGGGTCAGTTCTTCCCACTCGCGGGTATATTTCATCACTTCCTTACGGCAAGCTGCGTTATAGTCGGCCACCGTAATGGTTTTTCCAATATCTTCCTTGGTGATCCCCATCATTTTTTCAACCCCCAATTCTACGGGCAGTCCATGGGTATCCCAGCCTGCTTTCCGTTTCACCAGAAAGCCCTGCATGGTTTTGTACCTGCAGAATATGTCCTTGATGGAACGAGCCATAACATGGTGTATCCCGGGCATCCCGTTTGCACTGGGGGGACCTTCGTAAAAAACGAACGTATCCTTTCCCTGTCTGGTGCTGATGCTTTTATGAAAAGTATCGTCATCCTCCCAATGCTGGCGGATGTCTTTATTGATTTGTGAAAGATCAAATTGCTTGTATTCAGCAAATTTCTTGTTCATAATTGTAATAAAAATGCCTTTAAAAAAAGTGTACAAATATATAAAAAGGAAGAAGAGATCAGCGGGAAGGAGGAGCCCTTTCTATTTAAAGTTTCTCCTTATTTAAAATTTCCCCGTTCTGGTCGATGTAGAGCGCGTAGCGTACCCATTCTTTATCGCGTACGATGCATTCGTAATGCATCTTATTCAATTCGATTATTTCAAGCAAGTTCATCAATTCCCAATAGGGCGTAAGGGTAGATTCAACTACCGAAGGAATATTTTCGATTTTCAAATTTTTCTTCACGTATAGGTTTTTCCCCGTAGAATCGTATCCTGCGATGCACTCTTGTTCATCGAGGTAGAAAATAACTTCGAAAACCTTGTGTTGTTTCCCCCATTCCGTATTGTAAGCACCAGGGAATTGTTGCCTAAACGAATATTTTACGGCAATGGGGATCAATAAATTCATCGGAGATAAAAGTTTTTCCAGTAAATTTTTCATTATCCCAATTTATTTCTCATTCAAAAATTCATTTTTATATAAGTAAATGAGGCGCGAGCGGGCTCGTTTCAACCTCATTTTTGCAGCATCCTCGGTAATACGCAACGATTTGCCAATTTCTTTCAACGACAAATCGTCTTGGTATTTCATAAGAATCAGGGCTTTTTCTTCAGGATGTACTTTTTCAAGGACTTCCATCAGGTCGTCGTAATTTAATTCAGGAAGGGCTTCGCTCGACTCATCGATGATGTCGGGCAATTCATTTTCACTGTTCCAGCTAGGGTAGTGCAACTTTTTTTTGTTTCTCAGATAGTCGATACAATAATTTGTTGCCATCACATAAAGCCAGGAAGAAAAAGCCGAGGTATTTTTCATCCGGGTGAGGTTTTCAAAGGCTTTTACGAGGATATCGTTTGAAAACTCCTGGGCGAGCATCGTATCTTTCAGCAAAGTGAGGCATTTCTGATATACTTTAGGCTGAAAGCGCGAATAAAGTTCACCATAATATTCCGATTTCCCTTCCTCCAGAATCAAACGTATCAGGTCTTCAGTAGGAGTACCGGATTTGGATTGGTGTGTTAACACCTTATTATTTAGTTTCTTTAAAACCACAATGAATTAAGTTTTAAAAAAAAAGATTTTAAATTCTGTTACTTTTTCACTATCTTTCGTCACAATATTGAGTTTGTAATAACTCAAATGAAAAAACCGATGAAATAAACAATTTTTATTCGATTATGAAAAAGATTATTAGATTATTTGGCGTTGTGTTAACTTTAGTTGTAATTACAACTGCATGTAACAAAGTTCCTCAAGTTGAATTGGATGCTGCTGTAGCTGCTGTATCAGAAGCAAAAGCCGCTGGTGCAGATATCTATCTGCCGGAAAAATTCAATGCTCTTAACGATTCGATGAACGCAGTAAACGAAGCTATTGAAGTTCAGAAATCAAAACTTTTCGGTAAGTACAAAGACATTAAGGTCAAATTGGCCAGTTATACCGAACAAGCTGCTGCACTTCAAGCAGAAACTGCTGTTAGGATGGAAGAAATCAAAGCCGAAGTTGCTGCTTCGATTCAAGAGATCAACAACCAGCTGGCTGCCAATAAAGAGTTGCTTGCCAAAGCTCCTAAAGGCAAAGAAGGCAAAGCTGCCATCGAAGCTATCGAAGGTGAGCTTTCAGTTATCGAATCGTCGGTAGCCGAAATTTCTTCATTATTGGAAGGTGGTAATTTACTGGGTGCTCAATCGAAAGCAAATGCTGCTAAAGAAAAAGGCAACAACATTAACGCTGAACTTACTGAAGTTATTGAAAAATATAGCAAGAAACGTAAGTAAAAGAATTTATTTTAAAGGCCCCGGTAGCCCCGGGGCTTTTTTTTATTGTTTATATGAAGAAGAAGACCAAAAGGTTTTTATTTTGGATGATGATGATTGCCTTGGCCGTCATTATCGGAATCTCAGTCCATTTTGTTTATAAAATTTCGAATCGAGAAACCCCTGAAGAACCCATCTCCAAAGCTCGAAAAGCCCTCTCGGAAGCAATAGCATGTTTGGCTCATCTGTATGAGCCCGGTCTGTACCGAAAATCGGAAAGCTTATATTCAGATGCCATGAATGAATGGCAGTTGGAAAACAAAAAGCCAATCTATAAAAGAAATTATAACCGCATCATTAACTTAGCTAAAAAGTCGAAATTAGCAGCAGAAGAGGCCTGCACCAAATCGAGAAAAAAAGCACTAAACGAGAAAGCCTACCTTAACCAACTCTATCAATATTTAAAAAAACAACGGACCAAGTTCAATGGCACCGTCAATAAATTTCCCATCCCTAAAAATATTGTAAAAGATTTTCATCATGCCGATTTACTGATGCGGGAATCGGGTGAACTAATCGAACAAAAAGAGTTTTTATTGGCAAGAAAAAAATTGGACCTGTCGTCAAAGCTTTTTAGCAGCTCCACTGCTTACATCCATTCTTACCTGAAAAACTATTTTTTAAGCTATCCAACCTGGCAGGAGTGGACAAAACAAGGGATCCGGTATTCGGAAAACAACGGAGTCCCTATGATCCTGATTGATAAAATGGCCCATAAATGTTACGTATACAATAACGGGAAAGTAGTACATGAGTTTGAGATAGAAATGGGAAAAAACTGGGTGGGTCAAAAAACACGTGAAGGCGACCTGGCTACCCCTGAGGGAAACTATAAAGTGGTTTCGAAGAAAAGCGGCTCAAAAACAATCTATCATAAAGCTCTTTTGCTCGATTATCCCAACGAATCGGATATCAGGAGGATCAGAGAATTGACCATGGGCAAAAAACACCATCGGCCGGGCAGTATGATTGAAATACATGGGCATGGTGATCAGGGTTTTAATTGGACAAAAGGCTGTATCGCTTTGTCGGATAAGGATATTGACAAAGTGTTTGCCCTTGTACAGGTTGGAACAAAAGTGGTGATCGTGGGTTCGCTTGAACCTTTTAAAATCTACGAAAAATTATATTTCGAGTGAACGAAATTGAATTACGAAGGTTCTAATTATATGCAAATGATTGATTAACTCTATAAGCAAAATGAATGACGAAGGCAAAAAATTAAAAGTTCCCAAAGGTTGGATTATATTCCTGAACTTGTTTTCAGGCCTGGTCGTCCTTTTCTTCCTTTTTATTTGGGCAAACAACAGGATTCACCACAACCAGATTTTCTTCCCTCATTTTAAAGCGAAAGTATCAACGGAAGTTTCAGACCAAATAGAAAAAGAGAGGAAGGTAATTGAAAAAAATGTATCCGATCTTAAGAAAAAATTCGATGCACTTACCCCAACAAGTAATTATATCGTAATAAATACAACAAAGAACCAATTCACGGTTTACAAGAAAAAAGAAATGCTCTATCAGGGATTTTGTTCTACCGGGAGTATGACCCTTCTTGAAACCGATACCGATAAACAATGGCTTTTTCAAACTCCCAAAGGAGTGTTTTCAGTGAAAAATAAAGTTACGGATCCTTTATGGAAAAAGCCCGACTGGGCATTCGTTGAAGAAGGGCTACCCATCCCCCCGGCCA
>CAZSIK010000116.1:0-11979 GCA_964606515.1 uncultured Prolixibacteraceae bacterium | reverse complement strand
CCCGTTAATGTACTCCTTCGGAAAAGTGCAGGTCGTGAGGGCTGTTGTACATTTTGTCAAGTTCTTCCACGAAGAAAAACTCATCCTCGCCAAAGGCAGGTTCAAGGTCGTTAAGCCATAGTGCACTGGTGTTGTATTTCGCGAAAAATATTTCTTTCGACCATTCTTTGTTTCTTGCCTGAATAAAGCGGAGTACGAACACTTTTTCGCCTTTGATTTCCGTAATTCCGATGAGATGTACCTTGCCCGGGTCGCACGACATGCTCGGCCCCCTTACCGTTCGGCAAATTCCGCTAACCGAAGTATAGGCTTCCATGTAAATTTGGAAAGCCCTGGCCAGGGGAACGGCAAAATAATCCTGGGCACCTGTATCCCTGGCAATGAACATATAATAGGGGATCATGCCCATATTCACTTCCTTACTCCATAGCTCCGACCAAATCGAGGGCGAGTCGTTTATGTGTTGCAATACCGGCGACTGGGTCCTGATTTGTGCCCCGGTGTTCCTGATCCTTCGTACTGCTTCGTTTATAGCATTGGAATGCAGGGCATTAGGATGGTTAATGTGGGCCATGATACTCAGATGGATGCCTTTGCGTGCAGTTTGTTCAAAGAGTTCAAGCAATTCGTCTGCATCGGCATCACTTGTAAAACGGTATGGCCAGTAGGATAAGGATTTGGTGCCTATCCTTATGGTTTTCAGGTTGGGGATATCGGCATTGAAAAGTGCTTCGAAATAATTTTTCAGCATTCGGGTTTTCATTACCATCGGATCGCCACCGGTAAAAAGTACATCGCTTATTTCAGGATGTTCTTTCATGTAGGCAATCATTTGAGCTGTATCGTTCAGGGCGAATTTATATTCATTCAGGGCGAATTGAGGCCAGCGAAAACAAAAGGTACAATAGGCATGGCAGGTTTGTCCTTGTGACGGAAAAAAGAGCAGGGTTTCGTCGTATTTGTGCTGAAGGCCGTTTAATAATTTTCCTTGAAACAGGGGAACATTGTAATTTTGCCCTGCAGGGTTTGGATTTAGAGACATCCTTATCTTGTTGATTTCTGCTTTAAGTTGTTCGGTGTTGGGTTGAAGGTAAAGAAGTTTGTATATTTTGTCGAAGTCGACGGGTTTCAGCATTTCTTTCTGGGGAAAATTTAAAATAAAAAAGGGGTCGTTAGCGTAATTATTCCAGTCAATGATCTCGTCGACAATGTAATTGCTTGTTTTGAAGGGCAAAACTTGCCCCACGGTTTCAATGATTCTTTTTTCCTCTTCGCTAATGAGGGCCATTTGCGCTATTTCTCGAAAATTGTTTAAGTTGTACGATCTGTAATTCATTATATGTCATTTAATTAAATTAAAAAACTATTGCAAGGAACTTCTGCTTTAATCCTTAGTGGCCGATCCATGGAGAAAAGCTTTCCGACAAGGAAGTGTAGGGAAATGAATTTCTTAAAACTGTCGCTTGTGCTTAAAAATACTAAAAAACGGCTGTTCTTCAAAACTTTTTTTAGTTTGCCCCAAAAACTTATCTTTAACGTCAAAAACAAAACAGCATGAAATTCTGGTTTTTATTCACGCTTACAGGACTGGTATTAATGGTACAACTATTTGCACAACAGGGGAATAAGGAAAGAAGTTTTAATCCTGTCCTCCCTGATTTTGTAGCCGATCCATCGGTAGTCATGTTTAACGACACATTTTACCTTTATGGTACCAGTGATATCAACCGGGGCTTACAGGAAATGGGCCCTCCCGTGGTATGGAAATCGGCCGATTTTGTAAATTGGAGTTTCAATGGAACCCTGATACCCCAAATCGACTGGAGCAAAAAATACGAATATAAAAACGAAAAGGGGGAGCAAAAAACAGGATGTTTCAGGTATTGGGCCCCTGGAAAACCTGTAAAAAGGGGAAATCATTATTATTTGTTTCCTACTATCGTGTTTCCCAACGAGAAAAACGGGACTTTTGTCATGTTGGCCGATCATCCCGAGGGGCCATTCCGCTTCCTTAATGGAGAAGGCTTGTCGTTCAACGATTCTGTAAATACAATTAAACTGGCCGAACCCTTGGTCTGGGATATCGATGGGGAACCCTTTATCGACCAGGATGAACAAGCCTATCTGTTCTGGCGCCGGCGCAACGGATCGAAGATGGCCGACGATTTCAGTACTTTACTTGGCGAAACGATAGGAATTAAAACCAATTTTTCGGGGTATTCCGAAGGTCCCGTTCTGTTTGAAAGAAAGGGTATTTACTATTATGTATACACTCTTTCGGGCCATTCGAATTATTGTAATGCCTACATGATGAGCAAGGAAAGTCCCTTAGGTCCTTTTGAAGTGCCCGGAGGTAAAAGTATTTTCATCCATTCCTCGGTCGAAAACAACGTTTGGGGTCCCGGCCATGGAAATGTTTTTCAAATGCCTGGAACAAACGATTTTTATTTCCTTTATCTTGAATATGGCGAAGGAGGCACCACCCGTCAGGTTTTTGCCAATAAAATGGAATTTGCCGACGATGGGACTATCAAACACCTTCTTCCCAACCGCAAGGGGCTTGGCTATTTGCGGCCCTGTTCAGAAATCAGGAAAAACCTGACGGTACAAGCTTCAGTTTCAGCCTCGGGAACAAGACCTCCGCGTGAAGTGAAAGCCCAGATCATTAACGACCCCAACGCCTTAACCAATTTGCAGGTGAATACAAGGGCCGGCGATTGGGTAACACGAAATGTTGATTTCGCTCCCGGAAATGCAATTGATGCTTCGTTTGGCACCCGTTGGATGGCCGACAAGGAAGAAGGAAAACCTACTTTGATCCTTGATCTGAAAAAGAAAACCATTGTGTCGGAATGCAGGATGTTTTTTACTTTCCCCACCCTGGGCCATGCCTGGACCCTCGAAAAATCGGATGATGGCACCCTGTGGCAAATGGTGGAAAAACAAAATAAATTAATAATGAAATCGCCCCATGTAGTGAAGGAAATTGGTGAGGCGAGATATTTGAAAATTAGTATCTTGCAAGGTTCTCCTGGTATATGGGAAATTGAAGTGTTTTAAGCACAAAGGCAAAACTTTTTGGGAAGGCTATACCGATGGGCTAAATCTTTACGTTATCGATGTTGAAAATGATGTAATCATCTTCTTTCAGTGAAAAAAAGTATTTTTGGCGTGTCTTTACTCCTGTTTATGAGAAATAAAGTATTTAAATATTGTATATGGGCTTTTGCCCTTGTTGTATTTTCAGCTTGTTCTTCGTCGTACCACGCCCGTTCAGGCAGGCAAGCACTGATGATAGGTGAATATTATTCTGCCATCAAGAAATTTCAGAAAGCTCAAAGAAAAGAAAAAGAGGTCAAAACCCGCCTTAGCTACGATTCTTATATCGCTGATGCTTATTGGCGAATCGGCGACTACAAAAAAGCCGGGCTGCGCTATCGTACATTGGTAAGCCGTAATTATCCCGACAGCCTGGCGCTTTTCCGCCTTGCCGAGTCGTTTCGTTTCGAAGAAAAGTTCGACGATGCAATAAAAACCTATCAGCAGCACCTCGATTCCTTTCCCGATAACCAGCGCACCTTGAACGCACTTGAAGCCATTAAACTTACCAAACAATGGATGGAAAAACCATCGCGGTTTGTAGTCAGTCAGGAAAAGCAACTCAATTCACGTTATGCCGAATATTCACCAGCCTATGTTGCCGGAATGGAAAATAGCCTAATTTTTACCTCAACCAGGGAAGGATCGAAAGGAAAAAGAAAAAGTGAAATTACCGGGCAACGGAACGGGGACTTGTTCAAAGCAAGTTTCAACTTGCAACGACAACGATGGAATAAACCCGAACCCCTCGATAACGAAGGCCTTATCAATACCATCGACGACGAAGGTTCTGTTTCGATGGTGCCCGATGGAAGTCAGCTTTATTTTACCCGCTGTAAATTTGATAAGAGAAAAGCCTTGGGCGCTCAGGTTTTTGTTTCGGCCAGCAGCAGGGAAACCTGGTCGGAAGCCAACCTGGTAAACCTGGCCCCCGATAGTCTGGTTTCTGCACATCCCTCAATCTCGTCCGACGGACAAACCATTTACTTCGTTTCCGACATGGAAGGCGGCTACGGGGGAATGGATCTCTGGAAAGTGGAAAAAACAAGTGGCGACTGGGGTGCGCCCGAGAACCTGGGAGGAGACATCAATACCCCGGGTAACGAGGTGTTCCCGTATATCCGCGACAATGGTGAGCTTTATTTTTCTTCCGATTTTCACCCTGGAATGGGAGGTCTCGATATTTTTAAAGCTGTTTTTATTGAGGGTGTCGATGCAGAGAATCCCGATAAATGGATCGTCGAAAACATGCAGGCACCCATCAACTCCACTGGCGACGATTTTGCGATTACTTTCCTTCCCCGCCGCGACCAGGGAATGTTTTCTTCAAACCGAAAAGGGGCCATGGGCGACGACTTGTTTTCGTTCAACCTGCCTCCCTTGATTTATCGGGTTGAAGGACAAATAGTAAACAGCCAAACCGACCTGCGCGAAAACAATGCCTTCGTCAGGGTGATTGGCACCGATGGTACTAATTTGAAAATCAGGTCGAACGACGGGAAATTCCAATTCCGTTTGCAGCCCAATACTGAATACATCCTGGCCGCTTTCAAAGAAGGATTTTTAAACTCGAAAAAAAACCTCTCGACTGTAAGCCTTACCGACAGCAAATCGTTTGAAGTGGTTCTACCCATTACCCCCACCGATGCCCCGATTAATGTCGAGAACATTCAATACGAATTTGGTCGTCACGATTTACTCCCCGGTTCGATACAAGCCCTCGACAGCCTTGTTGAGGTGCTTAACCTGAACCCGACCATCGTTGTCGAGTTGATGTCGCATACCGATCACGTGGGATCTCTTGAATACAACTCGGCGCTTTCGCAGCGCCGTGCTCAATCGGTTGTCGATTTTCTGATCAGCAAGGGTATCAATCCTCGCCGTTTGGTTGCCAAAGGTTATGGCGAAACCTGGCCTAAAAAAGTTACCGAAGCCATTGCACAGCAATACGATTTCCTGGAAAAGGGCGATGAACTGACTGAAATCTACATCAACCGCCTGGTTTCGGAAGACCAAAAAGAAATCGCGAAAAGCCTGAACCGTCGTACCGAGTTTCGGGTGCTCCGTTCCGATTTCATGGATTAAATGGATCTTTGTAAAATTGAATCCAAGCTTATTGCAGGAAATACAGCTTTGAAATTTTCAACGATTTCAAGAGCCAATTCTTCGATGCTAATTTTTTTTATATCAGCTACTTTTCGATAAACATCCAGGATCGGAACGTCCGTGCTGTCGGTTTCAAGGAACAAACGCCCTGAGGGAATAAACCGAAGGGAATCAACCAAGTGAGGAACTTCTGACGCAATTCCAGATCCGATCGAGAAATAAGAATCATAGCGAAGTAGTGACTTAACCTGCTGATGGTTTCCGTGGAAGGCATGCAGAACCATTTTCCCCTTAAACCGTATCGTTTTAAGCTCATGCAATAAGTCGGAATAAGCTTTCACACAATGAATGATCAGTGGGAGATTATATTCTTTGGCAAGTTCAAGGTGAAGGATCAAAACCTTTTTCTGAATTTCCAGGTCAACCCGGCAAACCCGGTCGAGTCCACATTCACCCAAGGCAATGGTTTGTGGCCATTTTACTGCCGAAACAATAGCTTCCCTTATCATTTCAAGCGAGGCTTGTTGCGCATCCCAGGGGTGCCACCCCGCCGAGCAAAAAGCACTTTTCCCCGGCCTTTCTTCTTTATTCAACTGCAAGCATTGTAGCTCAATGGTTTTATTCGAACCTTCAGAAAAGTGGGTATGAATATTAATTGGGATCAAATCGCTTCATTTGTTGAATCTTTCAAAAATAGCAATTTCATTTGGCATAGCGAATAAGAATGTTTCTCTAAATTAGTAGCATTGTTTCTAACTATTAAAATTAAAACCATGAAAACAAAAATCAAAATTATTGCATCTTTTATGTTGCTTTTTACCCTGATCAACCATTCGGTATTTTCAAAGAATGAAATAAGGGATGAAGGCAATAAGAAGGATTTTTCGTTTATACAGCAGTATAAGGTAAGTGAACCCCTTAGCCTCGACCTTTCAACTTCAGGAGGGAATATAAGGGTAACCAGTACCCAGGGAAATACGGTCGAAGTCGCGTTCATCGTGGCCAGAAGGGGACAGGTTATGGATATTTCACTTGAAGAGCTCCGAAAATTGGCCGATTTGGAGATTGTAAGCACCCAATCGAATATCAAAATTCATGTGATTAGGGTTCATGATAGAAGCATCAGTATTGGTTTTTCGGTAAAAACACCCGTTAAATCATCGGCATCACTCAGGACCAGTGGCGGAAATATTGCAGTTGCCGGATTAAATGGTACTCAGCTTGTAAAAACCAGTGGGGGAAACTTGCATCTCGAAAGCTTGTCAGGTAGGGTTGATGCAAAAACTTCAGGGGGGAACATCCACATCAGCGAGTCGAAAGCCGAATTTAATGCATCGACTTCGGGGGGCAATATTTTGCTTAACAACATCGAGGGCCATCTGGAGGTGGCAACATCGGGGGGAAACATCAAAGCCGAAAACATAAGCGAAGGACTGGTAGCAAAAACAAGTGGCGGCTCCATTAACCTGACCAATGTACAAAACAATGTTGAAGTGGGTACATCCGGCGGATCGATTAATATGAATGAAGTTTCAGGATCAATTAAGGCCAATACCAGCGGGGGCAATATCAAAGCCAATATTTCAAAATTATCGGGTATCCTTGACCTAAGAACTTCGGGAGGATCGATTCATGCAACGATTCCTTTAAGGCTTGGTCTTGATTTAGACATTAAGGCCGATCGTATCAATACCTCGTTGTCGAATTTTAGCGGCACCTCGAAAAAGGACCGGGTTCTTGGGCAGATGAACGGAGGCGGTATTCCGGTAAAGCTTTCCACTTCGGGAGGGAATATTAGCCTTGACTTTGAATAGAAATTGGGTTCATGGATCTTACCAGACAATAATAATTAACTTTTGTATTGTTGTTTACCGGGATAATGAGTTTATCGAGTAAGAATATGAAAAAAAAATCGTTTTTTTTTTTTTTCTCTCATATTCTTTTTTTTATGTTTGTAAAAAAATGTCCTATTAAATAACTCTTGATTTAACCAATTAACCAAACAAATTATGAACCCAGCAACAGAAAATTTCCTGTAACTATTTCTAATAGAATAAAAGCTGAATAGGATAAGCCATACTTTTATTAAACAATTTCAAAATAATTCTTATAGACTCAATTTTATTGAAAGATAAAGGAGGATGATATGGAAATAAAGTAGCAGTAAGGAGCAAAAAGGCAACACGCTCCGATCTGAAACCGAACACATGTTGCCAATGAAATCAATTAATAATGAGTATTAACTGAACCGGGAGGTAACAGCTCCCGGCTCACAAAAGTAACAAAAAATGAAAAATTTTTTAATCCTTTTTATGGTAGCAACTGCAATAATTTTAAGTGGATGCAATAAATCCATTATAGATGAAGAAAGCAGTTCTTTTTTTAAGTACAGACCTGAAGCAATTATTGATTCTACTTTAGGATTTACAGTAAAAGTTCAGGACAGCACGCTGTATTTTTTTAAAGCTGAAGATTTACACACTGCAACTCAAGTTCTGAAAGATATGCCGGTTAGTGACCGGCGGAACTGGGAAAAATCAGTAGGCTTTATTTCCGCTCAAACCATACTTGAGGATATAAAGTCAGAGATCATTCAATTTAAAGAGCAGAGAGAGCTTGAGGCTTATATTTCAGCTAATAAGGAATTTGTAAAATCATCGCCTGATGATGTTAATGGTATAAAATCGAGGATATATGGGTATTATCCATACATTACCAGCAAAAGGGGATTTTTTGTTTGTGAATCAATTTGGGGGCGTGTTTTTGACGGTAAGTTATACAGCACTCATCAATATAACTATCAAAGTTACCTTGAGATAAAGCAATTGTCTGTTAATAAAAAAATAAATGAAGATGATGTTAGTATATTACAATTAGATTTTAATGAAGAAGATGATTTTGAATTAAAGTCTCACCTTGAGGAATTGGAAGCCACTTCAACTAAAATTCGATTAAGAATGTATAATTATGGCACAAATTCTCCGACCAAACGATCTACATTTACTATGCAGATAATTAATACTTATGCAATTGATACTCTCTCCGATATTGAAGATTATACCCAATATTATTATTATGTGTATTACAATGGGTATTGTTGTGATCCAACCGATTATTCATATTATTTTGAGCCTTATGGAGGAACTGTGAATTTTGAACAGGTCAGCAGTAATGTTTGGAGAATAAAGGTTCCATATCCTGATTATTTTCTTGATTATCCTTTCGATTATGAGCCGAATTGGGATAGCGAAGAGTATATTCCAATTACAAGTATCACTTATTGGTATGTTTATTCCGGAAGAGCAGATTTGGATTGTACATTTTTTGCAGAGAAGAGAACATTGAGCTGGTGGACAGATTGGAGTGGTACGGCTCTTTATATTAAAGATGTTAACGCTCAAATTAAGGTTGGTTTGGATATTTCAGATCGTTCAATCAGTCATCAGATATCTGTTGGTCCTTTTGGTGATAATTATATTTTCCCATATGAAGAAAATGGAGAAGCTTCATGTTCGCATTTGATATATAATTTTGTATTGGCTCAATATACAAATAATAATACCCCTCCCGTTGTGTTTAAAGGATGCGTTAGCGGAAAACTTTATTCGCAATTTTGTCCGTTAGTTTATAATTTCAGTTATAATTATTAACCATTTCTGGCGCAGGTTAATTCTTGCGCCAGAAATTTTCATTTAGTTATGAAGTATTTTATAATTTTTGGGTTGTCCTTGATTCTTATTCAAGGCTTTGCCCAGCCTAAAGTTGGGATTGAATTTGGAACTTATGGTTTTGCCGATCGTCACAAAATTACGTATCTCGATAAAACTGCCAGTTTGGGTGCTTGCTTAGGTGTTCAGACGGCTTTCCCTTTTCCCGGTCGTCAATTGGCTTTCGAAACAGGTGTGTTATTAAATGATAATTATTACCGGCTAAGAGGGCCTCATTACAGTGTCTGGTATACTGATCAATATGGTAGTGGTTTTAGTATTCAAAAAAATATCAACAACCTGTCGCTTAGTATTCCTTTTACATGCGTATTGACAAAATGGAGTTTACAACCCTTTTTGGGCGCCGGATTGGAATATAATTTTGTAAAATCAGAACCTGTTAGCGTGGGTTTGGGGAGTATGGCAGCTGGTGATCCCATTTTTTTTGAAGCCAAAGGGGAAGATATGATCAAGCTCTCTGGGTTTAATTGGTTTTTGAATGCAGGATTATATTGGGCTTGTTCTTCTCACACCAGGCTGAAATTGCAATATTCCCTGGGAATGAACACTTATGCGACCCACCATATTTCGCCCAAAATCATTAATGGGGTCAACGAAGGAGGCACCACGATACAATTGACCCCGATCGACCGGTTTCAGTTAGGATTGGTCTATACCCCTGATTGGAAAAGGAAAAAGGAACAAGTCTCCACAGAAGAAAAAAAACAGGATAAAAAAACGATGAAAGAAATTTTAAAATCAATTTACCAATGAGGAAACAGTCCTTGGTATTTATACTGATTTTAATAGCCATCGTGGCACGATCGCAGGTAATCAGTGGTATCATAAAATCACCTGATGACGCGAATGTGCCTTACGCATCGGTTTCCGATTCGTTGAGAAAACAGGTGGTTTATTCCGGTACCGATGGATTGTTTTCAATTCCGGTTTCCCAACCCGAATGCCTGATTAGAATTAGCCATGTGTCGTATGCCCCATTAAAGCTGCAACTTAAGGTAACCCGCGATACTTTTCTGGTTGTGCAACTATCGGAGATTGAGATTCCCGAGGTATTGGTCAAGGGAACCAGTTCTAAACACCAATCTCAATTAGGGGTGAATTTCATGGAAAAAAGGACGCTTGAAAATATTCCATCATTTTTTGGAGAGCCCGATCTGTTAAAAGCCATGACCACTTTTCCGGGTATTTCAGGTGGTTTGGATCTCTATTCAGGCATTTTTGTAAGGGGTGGGAATCGTGACCAAAATCTCTTTTTAATCGAAGGAGCCAGGTACTATTCTACTTCCCATGCAGGTGGGTATTTGTCATTATTCAATCCTGAAATAATAAGCCATGTTGATGTTTTCAAGGGCGTGGCTCCTGCAAGATATGGTGATGCCATTTCGTCGGTTGTTGACATAAAGCTGAGCGAGGGTGATAATTCTCCAAAATTAAATATTGATCTTGGTACTTTGCGTTCGGGCTTTGTGTTCGAAACAAAAGGTAACCAGAAATTTCATGCCTTTGTAGCTGGCCGTACCTCTAATATCGATCTGATTACAGGAGCCGCATTTCAAACATTTAAGGATATCAAAGAGGTTACAGATAATGTTGAATTCTATAGGTTTGGCTTTTGGGATATCGATGGAATGCTCTCATTTAAATCATCTGTAAGAACAAAAATTTCGCTTAATGTGCATCTTGGGAAGGATGAAAATTCTTCCTATATACAAGGGATGCGTACTCGTCAGGGGATAGGGAGTGTTTTAATGAATTCGGTAAACGGCGATTTTATTAAAAACAACAACATCACGTTCAACTTCCACCATCTGTTTTCTTCAGGAATTTTAATCAAGAACACAAGTTGGATGACACATTACGATCTTACATATCTGGATCAGGAGGAGTATTTCAGAAATTACAAATCGATCGGATCAGTTCTTTTTAAGAGAAATACTTTTATTCATGACCAGAGTAGCCGGAGTGAAATTTCTATTCCTCTTGGGGAAAAACATTTTGTAAAAGGTGGTTTTCAGATTTCTGCGTTTACAGTTAATCCATCGACAGGACAAAAAAATGATGGGATAAATAAAGCGGATTCGGTTTTTGGGGAAGCGGATACTAAAGCTTTTGAAAGTGCCGTGTTTTTGGATGATGTAATTCATTTAAACAAAAATGCTACTTTGAAATTAGGAATCCGGTCTTCATTGCTGGGCGCAGGTGATACTTCCTATTTTTTTGTTGAACCCCGCGTTCAATTTAATTATGAGCTGTCGGAAGATTGGTCCATACAATTTGGCGGGGCGATGAACTGCCAGCCTTTTCACGACTTGGTGCAGGCATACGGAACTTACGAAAAGGAAAGCTGGATTTTGGCCAATAAATCCATTCAGCCGCAAACCTCACAACAAATTTCATCAGGTCTGTTTGGAAAACTCCCGGGAACATCAATCGATCTGAGTTGCGAATTGTATTTCAAGGAGATGGATCATTTGTTGTACCTGAATCCGATCGGTTTTGATACTAAAAACATTCTCGATTATTTGTATAAAGGTGGTATAGGGAAAAGCTACGGAAGTGAGCTTCATTTACAAAAAAACAATGGCAAATTCCATTGGTCGCTTGCTTATACTTTATCGTGGTCGAAAAGGAAATTCGAAACATTAAACGGAGGCAACTGGTTTAATTCAGATTTCGACCGCAGGCACGATTTGAATGTAGGAATCCATTATTTCAGTGGTCCAAAACATGTATGGAACCTGAACTATCTTTTTCAAACCGGACGCCCCTTTACCATGCCGGTTGCTTTTGTCGGACATGCCGGGTTTTATAAGAATTTCTATGTGGTTGGCGATGTCAATAATTCTACAATGCCCGATTACCGGAGACTTGACCTTTCTTATAAACGAATCGGATCTGTTTTTTGGGGGAGAAAATTTGAATTGACCTTCTCGATAATGAATGTGTTGGCCCGGAAGAATCCCTATAGCGTTTTCGTAAAAGACAATAAACTTTTTATGAAGTCGATGTACCGTGTTATTCCTTCTGTTAACTTTAAATTGTATAC
>CAZSIK010000115.1:10625-12080 GCA_964606515.1 uncultured Prolixibacteraceae bacterium | reverse complement strand
GCTCTGCATTTCAGCCAGACGCACCGGGCGTCCGAACATGTTTTTTTTGCCATTTGCGGCCCATTCATCGACATATTCTGCCATGGTCGACGAAGGGGTGATGGGATAAATACAGGCCACTTCGCTGAACATATAGCTCATGTGTGCTGCCGCATAGTTCCCGTCACACGTAATGTACTTTTTTTCTTTTGCCATAATTTTCTTTTTATTTTAATTGTACTTTTTTATTGTTGTTTATTTGTATTAATATAAAAATCCAAATAGCCACAGCGGGATTGTATTTCCGTCGCCAATTTCGATACGGTCGGCCGCGGCATAACCGCTTTCAGTTTGAGGTTTGATATATTTCCCCCCTACCATAAAATCGTATTGCTTATCAATATTGAAATCGCAATTCTCGACCCATTTCAGCTGGTGTTGGTAGTTTAACTGGTTGTAGAAAAAGGTTTGTCGGATATTTTCGTTTGAAGTATTTCCTGGATTTACCGTATAAAGCAGGTTCGTGTTTTGCATGTAAATCTTCGAGGGCTTTTTCATTTCGTCTTCATCGCCATTGTTGTACAAAAGGTTAATCAGTTTGGCATTGCGGAGGTAGCGCAAATAGTTCATTACAGTGGCCCTTGAGGTGTTTATTTCAGAGCTTAATTTGCTGACATTCGGGGTAAAAGGTACCTCGTTGGCAATAATGTACAGCAGTTTCCTTAATTTCGACAGGTATTTCAATTCAATCTGGTTCAGGTAGGTTACATCGATTTCAAGTGCCAGGTTGATGTGTTTGAGCAAATCGTCGGAATAGTAGGAATGCCGGTCGAGGAAATAGGGATAATACCCTTGTTTGAGGTAGTCGTCGAAAAAGGCCAGGGGCTTTACCCTCTCGGCAATTTGGGTGGCAATTTCGATATGATTTTCAATCAGATGGTCAAGGGGATAGCTCACGAAGGCTTCCCTGGTTTGAATATTCAGGTATTCGCGGAACGACAACCCGGGGAGGTGGTGAATCACTGCAATGCCTTTCAGGTCGTGGTTGCCTTCGATAACTCGTAAGACGGGCGAGGCTGAAAATACAATTCTCAGATCAGGAAGCTGTTCGTAACACTCGCGCAATTCCTTGCTCCAATTCGGATATTTGTGAATCTGATCCAGTACCAGTGTTTTCCCGCCTTTCTTGTAAAAATCGTCAGCAAATGCAATAAGCTTTCTTCCGGTGAAATAGAAATTGTTGAGGTTGATGTACAGGCAATCTTTGGGATCTGAACAGTGTTCGCGAATGAAATCGATTAAAAAAGAAGTTTTCCCTACCCCCCTGAAGCCTTTGATGCCGATTAAACGGTGGTTCCAGTCGATCTGATCGGCCAAATCGCGTCGAAGAACACTCTTGGTATTCTTTAACAGGTTGATATGGGCTTCTTTAAAATAATCCACCGGAATGTATTGTGTTATGCAAATTTATAATAA
>CAZSIK010000115.1:5807-10597 GCA_964606515.1 uncultured Prolixibacteraceae bacterium | reverse complement strand
TTTTTTATTGTAATTTGGAATTGGTAAAAATAGGAAGTGGGTACCTGATTTGTTCTAAATAACAGGATTATTCAGTTATCATATATTCAACAATACTGATGATTTGGTCTTAAGCAGCAGTGCCATTCTCGACGGCTTTACAATAACCGGGGGATATGCGAATGGTAGCGATCCTAATTACTCAGGTGACGGGATGTATAATAGAAATAATTCTTCTCCAACAATCATCAATGTGGTGTTCACCAAAAATTCCGGGGTTGGTGGGAGTGGAATCTATAATTCCAACTCTTCTCCGGTGATTACAAATGCTACGTTTACATTGAATTATGCAAGTTACGGGGGTGGAATAGAAAATCATGGGTCTTCCCCCATTTTCAATAACTGTATTATATGGGGGAATACCGCTTCTGTCGGCAACCAATTTTACATCGAAAGCGGAACCGTCACCTTAAATTATTCCTGCTATGCAAACGAACCCAACGATGTTTATGGAACACCAACCACAAACTCATGCACTAATTCAAATCCCCGGTTTGTCAACGCAAACGGTAACGATTTCAGGCTGTTTGGCAATTCCCCTTGCGTCGATACCGGCAACGACAGCTACGCTCCGGCAACCGACATCAGGGGCGTGTCGCGCCCCCAGGGAATCATGTCGATATGGGTGCCTACGAATGGATGGAAGGGATTGACCCTGCATCGGCATCATTAACCTGGACCGGAGCCAGCTCAACCGACTGGCAGGTTGAAGGAAACTGGAACCTGGGATTTGTGCCTGAAACAGAAGATGATGCTTCAATCCCCGATGTCACCAACGATCTGGTTATTGGCAGCGCAGCCCTCTGCAACGACCTTACCATTCAATCGGGTGGGGTAGTTACTGTGGATCCCGCCGGAACCTTGTCGGTAAACGGTACCCTTACCAACAGCGCCGGAACAAACGGGCTGGTAATCAATTCAACTTCGGAAGGTACAGGTAAACTGGTAAACAATACCCCAGATGTTGAAGCAACGGCAAAGCAGTACATCTCCAATACCGGCTGGCACTATTTCGGTATCCCCTTTAGCAGTGCAAGAAATGTTTTGCCCTCGTTTAAAGGGCTTTGGATTATTCAAAGCAATGAAAGCGAAGCAGAAAATGGTGAAAGGGTAGGCTGGACATACCTTACCGGCACCAACCAAATTGTGCCGGGCAAAGGCTATGGTTTTTACCACGATTTGGATACCACCATTGCCCTTGCCGGAACTTTGTTTACAGGCAACAAACAGGTGGATTTGGCTTACTCGGGAGAAAATTTTGGCTGGAACATGCTTGCCAACCCGTACCCTTGCACAACCGATTGGGACGAGGGTATTTCCAAAACCAATATCGACGGAGCAGTGTATGTTTACAACCCTGCAACCAATAATTACATGTCGTACAACAACGGAACAGCCACTAACGGCGGAAGCTGCTATATAGCCCCCATGCAAGGCTTTTTTGTTCGTGCAAACGCAGCCAGTAGTTCAGTTATCTTTACCAATGCTACCAAAACAACCGAGGTCTCAACCTTCAAAATCACAACAGTGCAAAGTATTATCCGCCTGGCACTTAGCGATATAGAAGGAAGAAAGGATGAATCGGTGATCCGCTTGCACCCTGCTACCACCGCGCAGTTCGATGGACTTTACGATGCTTACAAGCTAAAAGCAAGCACCTCGCTCACCCCGCAATTGTACAGCGTGTACCGGGGTGCAGAATACTCAATCAACTCGATACCCGAGGTAAACGATAAAACAGTGATCCCGCTTGAGTTGATGATCAAACAAACCGGAAGGCATACCTTGTCGTTGACCGAACTGCTGAATTACAACGAAACATTGCCCATCGTGCTGTTCGACAACAAGGGTAATGAACTGGTCAATCTTCTCAATAACAGTTACCACTTCGATGCGAAACAAGGTGATATTTTGAAATTCAAACTGGCTTTTAGTTATTTATTGGCTTCACCCGAAATCGATATTCTAAACAACTTCCAAATTCGTGTAAAGAACCGGATTGTCGAAATTTCAGGTTTGGTTGACAAGGTTTCGGAAATCAGCGTATACAATACAAAGGGACAGTTGTTGCAGTCGCATAAGGTTCAGGGCGATGCTCTACTCATCAACCAGTTGCCACACGGTGTGCATCTGTTGAAAGTTACCGGTTTGGCGGGGAGTGTGCAGGTAAAAAAAGTAGTCATTCAATAAAGGGGGAAGATTGATTATGAAACGAACCAATCATCAGCTAATAGTCCACGGAAATGAACCGGAAACCGATGTTCGCCCGGATTGTACCTTGCAGGTCAAACCGCTTTTGGAACCCTCAGGTAGCTTGAAAATAAAACGTTTTCTAGTGAAGAAATGCAAATACAGTATTGCCTCACTTGTTTTTCTGGTTGCACAGTTGACTACTTATGCCCAACCCTTGCCGCCCGAAAACCCTTCAGGCAATAACCCTTTGCCAGTCGATGGAATTGCTTTAATGCTGCTGGCCACACTGGTTGGATTAGGGGTGGCAAAACTGCGAAAGCGAAAGGAATAATGGATTTCGACACCAACCAACTACTATATAGAACTGTTATACCAGCAAGAGAATATTAAACCATTCAACGTTTGGAAAAATGGCAGGATTATCTGATTTTTATCCCTATTTACAATTGACTATTTTCTAATGACTTTTTCCTAATACCATGAAGCAACTCATCGAATGTGTCCCCAATTTCAGCGAGGGGAACAATTTGGAAATCATCGGGCAAATTACCAACGAGATTGAGTCGGTCGAAGGGGTCCGTCTGCTGGATGTCGATCAGGGGAAAGCCACCAACCGAACGGTGCTTACCTTTGTTGGTTCACCTTTGGCAGTATGCGAAGCGGCATTCCGTGCCGTTAAAAAAGCCGCAGAACTTATTGATATGAGAAAGCACCATGGCGAACACCCCCGTTTTGGCGCTACCGATGTTTGTCCGCTTGTACCAATTTCGGGTATCACCATGGACGAGACCGTTGAATATGCCCGCCGATTGGCACAACGCATTGGCGATGAATTGGGCATTCCGGTGTATTGTTACGAATTTGCTGCTTTCGATCCGAAACGGAAAAACCTTGCTAACTGCCGCGCCGGCGAATACGAGGGGCTGCCTGAAAAACTTTCAGACCCCTTGTGGAAACCCGATTTTGGTCCTTTAGATTTTAATTCCCTGGTAGCCAGAACCGGTGCAGTTGCAGTAGGCGCACGTAACTTTCTGGTAGCTTATAATGTAAACCTCAATACCACTTCATCGCGACTTGCCAATACCATCGCTTTCGATATCCGTGAAAAGGGAAGGGTGAAACGCGAAGGGAACTTGCCAACCGGAAACATCATCCGTGACGAACAAGGAAACGCTGTGCATGAACCTGGTATGCTAAAAAGTGTGAAAGGAATAGGGTGGTACCTCGAAGATTTTGGAATTGCACAACTGTCGTTTAACCTTACCGATCTTTCTGTAGCTTCGGTCCATCAGGTGTTCGAGGCAGCATGTGAAAGGGCGGCAGCGTGGGGTGTACAAGTGACCGGCTCCGAGTTGGTGGGTATGATCCCTTTGAATGCCATGCTTGAAGCAGGAAAACATTTCCAGAGAAAACAACAGCGTTCAACAGCTATTCCGGATGAAGAGATCATCAGGGTTGCTGTTCAAGCGCTTGGATTAAATGAATTGAAACCCTTCGTTCCCCAGGAGAAAATTATAGAATACAGAATGAAAGAAGAAAAAAATCAATTAGTTGACCTTGGTTTAACGACTTATGTTGAACTGACGGCTTCCGATACGGTTGTTCCGGCGGGTGGATCGGCTTTGGCTTACATGGGCGCTTTGGGCGCTGCTTTGGGGACCATGGTGGCCAACCTTTCAGCGCGGAAGCATGGCTGGGAAGACCGGCGTCCGTTCTTTTCAGAATGGGCGGAGAAGGGAAAAAGCTGTTATGAGCACTTGCTCAAACTGGTCGACGACGATACCCGCGCCTATGGTAAACTGTTGGAAGCTCTTCGTTTGCCCAAAGAAACTGAAGCAGAATCTGCTGAAAGGAAAACAGCAATTGAAGAAGCTACGCGAATGGCCATTGCTGTGCCACTTCAGGTGATGAAGGTGTGTTGTGATTCGATGGTGGTGCTACATGCCATGGTCGAAAACGGGAATCCAAACTGCGTTAGCGATACAGGGGTAGGGGCTTTGGCTGCCCATGCCGTGGTGCAGGGGGCTTACCTGAATATCAGGTTCAACCTGAAAAGGCTTGCCGATATGGGATATGCACACAATATTTTATCTGAATGTGCTGCAATTGAAAAGAAAACACTTGAGTGGGAAACAAAAATTTTGGCTATTGTAAATAGGAAAATCTGTGGCAATTGATTCTTATTTTGTAGCAATTACAGATTAATTGAATTAGGCACTTAATAAATATTCATAAATAATTTCTATAATTCATAAATGCCACGAATGCACGAATTTAAATTCGTGAATTCGTGGCATTTATATTTTGATGCATACACTCATTCGTCATTCGACCAGAGTGTGTTAATTGCCCCTGCCTTCAGACAGGGGACTTTATTGCTAATTATTGTTTTACAAACACAGTACCCTGTTCATGAACTGAAGTTACTGCCCGTCCCGAGGGATCGGCATTATTCCTGAACGAAGCATCCCAGGCCAGCGCTTCGGCTGTACTACAGGCAATCGAAGGCACTGAGGGTACGCACCGGGCTGCACTGTCGGATGGAAAATGACTTTCAA
>CAZSIK010000115.1:0-5797 GCA_964606515.1 uncultured Prolixibacteraceae bacterium | reverse complement strand
ATACTCTTCTTTGTTCATGGGTGTGTTCACCGTAAAACGGTATTTGGCATTATTCATCATTTCGTCGGTAACCTGTTCCGAAGCAATTTTTTTCAGCGTGTCGATCCAGCCATAACCTACCCCGTCGGAGAACTGTTCTTTTTGTCGCCAGGCCACGCTGGCAGGTAGCAAGTGCTCGAACGCTTTCCGAACTACCCACTTTTCGATTTTGCCGTTCCCTGCCATCTTATCTTTGGGGTTCAGGCGCATGGCCACGTCCATAAACTCTTTGTCGAGGAAGGGTACGCGCCCTTCGACACCCCAGGCGGCAAGAGATTTGTTGGCGCGCAGACAATCGTAAAGATGCAACTTATCTAATTTGCGTAGGGTTTCTTTGTGAAACTCTTCGGCATTGGGTGCTTTGTGGAAATAAAGGTAGCCCCCGAAAATCTCATCGGCCCCTTCGCCGGTCAACACCATTTTGATCCCCATCGAGCGGATCACACGGGCCAGCAGGTACATTGGGGTGGCTGCCCTTACCGTGGTAACATCGTAGGTTTCGAGGTGATAAATTACATCCTTGATGGCATCGAGACCCTCCTGAATGGTATATTTAATTTCGTGGTGCACGGTACCGATGGCATCGGCCACCTTGCGTGCAGCGGCCAGGTCGGGTGAACCTTCAAGCCCGATGGCAAATGAGTGGAGCTGGGGCCACCACGCCGCGGTTTTGTCGTTCTCTTCAATCCGGTTGGCAGCATAAAGTTTAGCTACTGCCGAAGTAACCGACGAATCGAGTCCTCCCGAAAGCAGAACCCCATAAGGAACATCCGACATCAACTGACGGTGTACCGATGCTTCCATGGCCTCGCGCAGTTCTTCGATGCTGGCCGGGTTGTCTTTTACATTTTCATAATCGGTCCATTCGCGGTGCCACCAACGTTTCATTTCACCCTCTTTGCTGTAGTAATAATGTGCAGGTGGAAACTCTTCGATATGGCTGCAAATCCCCTCTAACGCTTTTAACTCGGAGGCAACATAGAAGTTGCCCATCTTGTCGCGGCCCGTATATAGCGGTATAATGCCAATGTGGTCGCGGGCAATGAGGTAGGCATCGTTCTCTTCGTCGTACAAACAGAAAGCAAAAATACCGTTCATCTCATCCAGGAAATGAACCCCTTTTTCGCGGTAGAGGGCAAGGATAACCTCACAATCGGAACGGGTAAGGTATTCGTAGCTTTCGCTGGTTTTAGAACGGATTTCGCGGTGGTTATAGATTTCGCCATTAACACCAAGAATCAGCTTGCGGTCTTTGCTATAAAGCGGCTGGCCCCCCGATTCGGGATCGACAATCGACAAACGTTCATGGGCGATAATTGCTTTTTCGCCGCAATAGATCCCTGACCAGTCGGGACCGCGGTGCCTGATTTTTTTCGATTGTTCCAATGCTTGTTTCCTTAATGACTTCGATTCTAGCTTGAGATCGAAAATCCCCACTATTCCACACATATTGTCAGTATTTTTGTTTCAAAATTGCTTTTTGTAATAATTCCAGTGCAAGTATAAGCAATAAGATACGATAAAGCAAAAATATGTAGCAAAAAGATTGAAGTTGAATTAAAAAGATAACATTTTTTAGAACCAAGAATTTTAAAAAAATAACATATTGCCCTCCAGAAAAATAGGGGTCTTAAGAAAAAGAAAGGATTAAGACAAGTTTAACCCTATGAGTATTATGGGGGGTGTTATAAAAACTTGAATAAAAAATGAAGTTTTTCTTGAAAAAGTTGAGGGGATAAAAAAAATGATTTTTCGACGATATGTTTTCTAAACGTTAATTCTTAACGCAGCAAAGAAGGTGATTTCTCAATACTTTCATCATGCTACAACTAAATTGATGGAGCGGTTCATTTGCTTAAATACTCTTTCGCTTCTTGCTTTCCGTCAGTTTTCAATTCAGTTTCTAATTTTTATCGGTTTTTAGGTCTGAAAAGCCTGATAATTGTTTTATGCTTCCATGGATCAAGGCAATTGGGAGTAAGATAAAACCGGTAAGCTGCATCCCTGTTTCATAAACCAATGAGCTGTTTTTATAGGGTTTTCCTTTTAAACGTGACAAAAATGCACTAAAGGGGATTCCATAGATATTCCCTGCCATCATCAATTGAGCTGCTGAGACCATGACCCTGGCTTTTTCTTTTCCATATTCATCGATTAAGGATTGAAACGCATCCCTTTTGGGGTATCCACGAGTGTCGGCAAAGTGTTGAGCAAAAACTATTGCTTTGGCTTCGTCGGGATGGATGAAGGTTCCAGCGCCACTTAAAAAACCATGAATCTCTTCTTTGCTCATCCCTTGCTTTAATGCCAGATAGGTATGGGCATAGGAACAAGCCGCGCATCCGTTTACTTCGGTAATTGCCAATTGTATCCTTTCAGCTAAAGTTTTATCAATCAGTTTTTTTCTTTTATTATTTGTCATTTGAGCAACGGCACCCGGAATTTGCACAAAGGCACGGTACATTTCAAATAGACTAAATTTTCTTTTGTATTCTGTCATCGAACTTATTGAACTTGGACATGGGTAAAAGTACAAATTTATAGCGGACAGCCGGTTGAACAATGCTGACTTAAAATGGCAATTTATCATTACTAAGCACAGCTCTTATTTTTCTAGCGAGGGATCGAGCCAAACAGCCCATGAGTTATGATTGTGCCCCTCGGTACCTTCGGCCTTGAGTTCCAGTACACGTATGTTTTCTACATTCAGTTCGAACGATTCGCCTTGGTTGACCCTTAAAGCCTTCGACTCGTACAGCACCTTTCCGTCGCCAATTACTGTGAATCTTGCAGATCCCTGAATATGAGCTCTGTCGCGAAGGCCTACTGTGGCCGAAAATTGCCGCCATTTTTCCCCAATATCGAAGCGGTAAAGCGAAGGGGAATGGGCAAAAATCCCTTTTGAATAGAAGCGCCCCCTGTTTTCAAGAAAAAAAATGGCTTCATTTTCATAAGAATAGATATTGCGCACGGGGCTTTCCCAGCCCACGCTTGCTTTTTCCCATTTCGCATCGGATAAATAGACCTTGCTTCCCGTAAAAGTTTTTAAATCGATGGGTTCAACTTCATTTATTGCATCTTCAAGAATTTTCAGCTTTTGTTTGGTTAAGGGATTTTCTTTTTGAGCAGATAATTTCTTGTGGAGCTTTTTTACATCCACCCTGCTGTTTCCTGCTAAAACAATATTCACGGGATTGCCTGCATCATCGACTTCAAACTGTGCAGGAAAAGCGGCAATGTTGCCATCGGGAAACAAAAGTATGAGCACCGATGCATAAAGCGCACGCGGAAGACTCCCGATTTCGATGCTGAATGTATTGCTCGTGATGCCGGTTGAAAAACTGGTATTGAAGTATTCTGATTGATTTACAGGCCGGACCAGGGCAACTGCACCGTAGGGCAAAAAGGGGGAGCTAAGCGCTATATTCATTTTAACGCCCGAATTTGTGGCGACACAGACCATTTCATCAAGTGTTAAACCATTCAGTGTTGATTTATCAGGTTTAACCAAGTTGTTGAATAGGGGATGGCTGATTAATTGCAGAATGCCCGCGGTACTGAAAACCGAGCTTTGTCCTTTACTCCAAAGGTATTCCTTGTAATGACGGCTACCATATTGTCCCATCAACGAGCGTGTATTGGGTAACAATTCGGAGGGGTTCCCATTGTCGTGCGGAAGTCCGAAGACATGACCCAGTTCGTGGGCAATGCCCCCGACGTACCAACTGTTGAATTCTGCTACAGTACAGGTTTTATTGCTTACAAACATCTCGGAAAAGGTCATGAAGTGCAGGGTATCGGTCAATAACCTTGAATCAAGCAACTCGCAATCAGCTACCTGACACACTCCATTGTGTGCTGAACCAGTTCCGAAGTAAGGAGAATGAAAAAAATAGGAGTTGTCTTCCCTCTTTTTACATAAACCATTTATAATCAATACATGATCATTGTAGAAATCGATCTTGTCACCCAATTTCTTTTCAATTTCCTGTTGAATTTGCTGCCCCGAATTGATACCGTACCCTTTCGAGGGTAGCAATCCTTGCACTACGTTGAATACTATTTGATTATTGGTTTCTTGTTCAAATGGAATTCCATTGGATTGTATCCCGTATTTTGCCAATTCTTCTTTGTAATACAAACTAACATCCTGCAGCGTTACATTGAGCCTTTCCTTCCAATTGGGTAATGGTTCCTTATCGGCTGCATGAAAGTAAACCACTTTAATAACATGCTTTGTATTGTTCTTTTTTGATATATGGACTTGGATTACTGTATTGGCCGATTGAATTATTTCGGTTTTCGATTTTAGATAACCGGTATCTTGTGCAGGTGAAATCGAGATCAAAAATAGCAAAGACAGTACAGATAAAATTTTTAGTAGGATCCTCATTTTTAGTAAGATTAATTATTTTGGTAAACTTAATAAAAAGATATGGCCATCGTTGTCAATACACGATGGTGAAGTGAAGAATCCGATCGAAGTTGTTATTTTTTAGTGACTAGGTACGGGCCAAAGCTTTCGCTGCTCCTTTTGGAATCTTTACAAACTGGCTGAATGCCAGAGAACAACAAGCCAATATAGCTCCACCAATAAACGGGATGCGCCAGTCGATGGTCCACAAAATTCCTCCAACCACGGGCAACACAACCGCAGTAATGTGGTTGATGGTGAAACCAACCGCCATAGACGGGGCAATGTCGGGAGGATCGGCTACCTTTCGGAAAAAGGAGTTAATTGCAATAGCGAAGCTGAAAAACAGGTTATCGAGCACATACAACACACTAACTGCCCAACGGTTCTCGATAAGGGCATATAATGCAAATATGATGGCCAGCGAGGTGTACTCGACCGTAAGCATGGTGCGTTCGCCATAACGGTTGACCAACTTCCCAATGTAAGGGCTCAACAGATAAGTGATGACATTGTTGATCACGAACAAAACCGAGATGTGTACCAGTGAAAACTGATACTTCTGAACGAGAATGAACACCGCAAATACGATGAAAATTTGGCGGCGTGCTCCTGCCAGAAAATTAAGTGTATAGAAGAGCCAATATTTTCGTTTTAAAATTAGCTTTTTATGTTGAGGGGGTAAAAGGTGGTCAACCGGGTTGAGGAAGGTGGAATAGATGCCGATGAGCAAAACGGCTACTCCCACTCCCATAAACAAGTAGGAGTATGAAAGGTGACGGGAAAGTATCCAGATCACCACTCCCACGGCGATGTTCGACAGGGCATTGTAACTACGAAGTTTGCCCAGCACCAAAGGCACCCGGTCGGCCTGAAAATATTGCAGGGTAAGCGATTGGTTGGCTGTATCGAAATAGTGAAATCCTACCGACATGAGCACGGTGGTAAAAATCAGGCCACCCATTGAAGGAAAAAAACCAGTGAGCAACACGCCAAGACCCAAGACCATAATCGAGATTGAGGCAAAGCGGTGTTCGGCAATCACCATTAATAGATACACCGAAAAGAAGGTGAGAAACCCGGGAACTTCGCGCATCGATTGGATGATGCCCATCTTAATTGAATCGACCCCTGCCTCTTCGATGGCGAAGTTGTTGAAGAGCGTCTGCCAGCCCTGGTTTCCTAAGGCCGATGCCACACAAAGCAGCACCAGAAAGGCATACATCGGGTTTTCCTTGTAGCTTTTATATGGTGTCATTCCTTTTTTTGAAGGCAAACATACCGTTTTTGGCCCTGTCTACTTTTGGTTTTAATTAGAAAAGCGTATTCCGGGGGCTGAAAATT
>CAZSIK010000114.1:843-12138 GCA_964606515.1 uncultured Prolixibacteraceae bacterium | reverse complement strand
ATTGAGTATCCGATCACGGTTAAGATGGCTGCAATAAAGGCCTGGTCGATCTCGAGCGAGAAAGGCATCAAGCCTTTACCAATCGAGTAAATACCAAGGATGATGATGGTATCGTGAGCCAGCGAAGCAACACCACCAAGGCCGTATTGCCAGTTCTTGAAACGGATCATGATGTATAAGAAAATAGCAATCAGTGCAAAGAATATTGACAGGAAAGCATCCCTCTTAATGTCATCCGAAATGGTTGGCCCTACTTTTGAAGAACTCTGAATATAATCTTGAGTGAATTCCTCCAGTGCAACTTCTCCGGTTATTGGTTTTAGCGCTTTATGAATCATGGATTCTACCTGATTGTCGATATTTGGATCATTGTTATCGATTTGGTAATTGGTGGTCATGCGCACCTGGTTATCGCTTCCAAAGGTTTTAACCTCAGGGGCAGATCCAAATTCAGCAGCAAGCAATTTTGAAACCTCGGCTACTTTAACGGCTTGTTTAAATTCAATTACATAAGTGCGGCCCCCTTTAAAATCGATTCCTAACTGGAACCCACGGGTAAGGATGGAAGTTAACGACAACACGATAAAAATACCGGAAAGCACATAAGCCACCTTCCTTTTCTCGAGGAATTTGATATGGGTATTTTGTAATAACGAAGCAGTCGCCTTTGTTGTAAACCTGATGACCTTGTCTTTTCCCATCATGCTTTCAAAAATCATCCTGGTGATGAAAATTGAAGTGAACAAGGAAGTGATGATCCCTATTATTAAAGTAGTAGCAAAACCTTTTATTGGGCCTGATCCGAAGAAGTACAGTACGATACCGGTAAGAAGCGTGGTAACCTGTCCGTCAATGATGGCCGAATAAGCATTTCGGTAACCATCTTTAATGGCCAGTTTCAAGCCTTTTCCTGCTCTCATTTCTTCCTGTACACGCTCATAAATCAACACGTTGGCATCAACAGCCATCCCCATTGTCAACACGATACCGGCAATACCGGGAAGGGTGAGTACTGCACCAAACGAGGCGAGCACACCGATCAGGAAGAAAAGGTTGGTAAGAAGGGCCACATTGGCAGCTCCCCCGGCTTGATAACTATACATGAAGACCATGTATATCAGCACCAGGATAAAGGCAATTACAAACGACCATAAACCTGAATTGATCGATTCCTGTCCCAACGAAGGTCCAACTACATACTCTTCAACAATATTGGCCGGGGCAGGCATTTTACCCGATTTCAGCATATTGGCAAGGTCCTTGGCTTCTTCCACGGTGAAATTTCCGGTGATGTTTGAACGGCCACCGGTAATTTCGGTTTGAACGGTCGGGTATGAAACCACATAACCATCCAACACGATGGCGATCGATTTTTTCAGGTTTTCCTTGGTCATCCGGGCCCAAATTTTAGCCCCTTCGCTGTTCAGGTTGAAGTTAACTTCGGCTGATGCCTGAGATTGTCCGAAATCCTGGCGTGCATCGGTAATGGAACCACCATCGAGCGGTGCTTTCCCATCGCGTGTAGTGCTTTTCAAGGCAAAGAGCTGGTATAAGCTTGTCCCATCGCCAAATGGTTTTTGCGACCAGGCAAAGATTACGTTTTGCGGTATGGCTTCGCGTATTTTTGGCAAGGCAAGATATTCGCGTATTTTGCTGGTATCTTTAAAATGAGCAAATCCGATAATGGGCCCGGGGAAAAGCTGTCCTTGGTTATTTACATTAGGCGACAGAAGGGCAAAGAGTGGGTACTCCCTGGCCATGTCAGCATTTGAATTAATCCCGGTAGAGTCGGATTTTGCCGTTTTCATTTCATCGAGTAGCGAAGGGGCTACACTGTCTTTTTTCTCCTCACCTGAAGTTAAATCCGAACTAAGCTCTTGTGCTTGTTCAGCAACGGTGCTTGTTTCGCTGGTTTCAAGATTTGAAAGCGCACTTTCTTCCATGTTTTGCGAGGCTATGCCCAATTCTTTAATAATTGTATTGGCCTGCATCAGGAAGGGATAAATTTCTTCATTTTCGTAAGTTTCCCAAAACTCGAGAGAAGCTGTTCCCTGCAAAAGGTTACGCACCCGGTCTTTGTCTTTCACGCCGGGGAGCTCAACTAAAATTCTGCCGCGTTGCGAAAGCTTCTGGATATTGGGTTGTGAAACCCCGAAGCGGTCGATACGTGAACGAAGGATGTTGAACGAGTTGTCGATGGCTGCATCGGCTTCGGCTTTTACAACGTCCAACACTTGGGCATTGGACGAATTGAAATTGATTTTGTCTTTCAATTCAGGGGTCAAGAAGAAAGCTGCCAACCGTCCATTGGGTTCAATCGATTCGTAAGCCTGGCCGAACAGGGTGATGAACCCTTCGGTGCTGTTCTTCTGTGCCTCCAGGGCTTTAGCTATGGCCTGGTTGAAAACCGGGTCTTTGGTGTGGTTGGCCATCACCCTCACCAGGTCGACAACCGAAATTTCAAGGGTAACGTTCATCCCTCCGCGAAGGTCGAGCCCCAGGTTCAGTTCGCGTGCTTTTACCTCTTTATAGGTATACTTACGGGCACCAAACAAAAATTTGTACACGGTCTGACCTGAGATTGAATCGAGGTAATGTACCTCTTTTAATTTGTCGCCCTTCGCATACTCGACCGCATCTTTTTCAATTTTGCGGGATACGAAAGTAAACGATAACTGAAAAATACATACTAAGGCTAAAAGAATGGCAAAAAGCCTTACTGCTCCTTTATTCTGCATTGGTTTAAGATTTTAAAATTCTTTGTCAAAGCTTTTTTACTGAACGGCAAATATATTCTTTTTTTCAATGCAGCTGCTTTCTCCCTTTGATAAATTCATTTTTAGACCGATGCCATCAATTTGAAAATGTTTGCCTATTTTTGAATTTTCGTAAATTAAAGGATATGGGACAGAAAAGATTTGCAGTGATTTTAGCGGGCTGCGGGGTTTACGACGGCGCCGAAGTCCACGAAGCTGTGGCCACCTTGCTGGCCATTGCACGTGTTGGGGCCCGATACGAATGCTTTGCCCCCGATGTGCCGCAATACCATGTAGTTAACCATCTTACAGGTGAGGTTAGCAATGAAATCCGTAATGTATTGGTCGAATCGGCCCGAATCGCCCGCGGAGATATTAAAACAGTCAATCATTTTCATCCTTCCAATTTCGATGCTGTAATTTTACCGGGGGGCTTTGGAGTAGCCAAAAACCTGTGCACTTTCGCTATCTATGGGCCTGATTGTACCGTCAACCCTGAAATCAAAAAAGCAGTACTGGCGGCCTACGAGGCTAAATTGCCCATTGGTGCACTTTGTATCGCCCCAGCATTGGTGGCCAAGGTTCTAGGCAAAGCAACCCTTACCATTGGCGACGATGAGGGTACGGCAATGAACCTGGTAGAAATGGGTGCACGCCATCAGGTAGCCCATGGTTCCGATATTGTGGTCGATTTGGAAAACCGTATTGTCAGCTCTCCCTGTTATATGTTAGATGCTCCCATTACCACTATTTTTACCGGAGCCGAAAATACAGTTCAAGCTCTGATTAAACTGATGAATTAAAGAAATGACACAACCCATATTTATAATTGTAGCCATGCTAGTTCTTTTGCATACACCCCATGTTTTTGGGCAACCATTGGAAATCAAGCTATGGCAGGCAGAAGTCCCCGGTCAAAACTCAGGACTGAGCGGCGAAAAGACCTTGGTCGACAAGAACGTGCTGACCCATGTAAGCCAAGTTACCGACCCAACCTTAACCATTTATCCGGCCAAAATTGGCCCCGGAGAAAAGGCGAAAGCAGTAATCATCTGCCCGGGTGGTGGCTATTCTCGGCTTTCGATCGAGAAGGAAGGCCATGCAGTGGCAAAATTCTTAGCTGAAAATGGCATTACCGGGATCGTGCTTAAAAACCGACTTCCCGACGACAGTCTTCAAAATAATAAAACCATTGTGCCTTTGCTCGATGCAAGGCAGGCAATACGACTGGTTCGCGAAAATGTGGAAAAATGGAACCTCGATCCTCGCTTCATCGGGATTATGGGTTTCTCGGCCGGTGGGCACCTGGCTGCTATGGCTTCTACCCGAAAGCCATACTTTGAAAAGGAGGGCGAAAACTTACGCCCTGATTTCAGTGTGCTCATTTATCCGGTAATTTCGATGAAAACTGGTCTTACCCACGGGGGAAGCAGACAACGGCTTATGGGGAAATACCCTTCTGATGCCCTTGTACTTGAATATTCGAACGAAGAACAAGTTTCAGATCAAACCCCGCCCACTTTTCTCGTCCACTCGTTTAACGATAAAGCTGTACCTATCGATAATACGCTTAACTATATCAAAAAATTACGTGAATACGGTATCGCTTGTGAAGCCCATCTTTACCCGTCGGGTGGCCATGGTTATGGCATGTTGCCCGGGCCTACCGATTCTTGGCCCGGCCTGATGGTAAAATGGATCAAGTCGCTTAACTAACAATTTCCCGATTGAGAATTTGAAATCAAGAACATGCAATTTAATGAAGTAATTGGCCAGCAGGCAATAAAAAACCGACTGATACAAAGTGTAGCCGATGGAAGGATTAGCCATGCCCAGCTTTTCTGTGGCCCCGAGGGGGTTGGAAAATTAGCTTTGGCCCTGGCTTATGCCCAATACATCAACTGCCCCAACCGTAGCGCGATCGACTCGTGCGGCGAGTGCCCCTCGTGCCGGAAATACCGTAAATTGGCTCATCCCGATTTGCATTTCGTATTCCCTGTGGTAAAAACACAAAAATTTAAAGATGCAGTAAGCGAACAAGTTTTGAAAACCCCTTATTTCAACCTTACCGATTGGTACAGGAGCATTGATGTTGAAAATGCCCAGGGTCAGATTTATGTCAACGAGAGCAATGAAATCATTCGCAAACTGAACCTGAAAACCTTCGAAGCCGAATATAAGGTGATGATCATTTGGATGGTGGAGAGAATGAACGTGCAGTGTGCCAATAAATTATTGAAGATGATCGAGGAACCCCCCCCGAAAACCCTGTTCATCCTGATTACCGAAGAAGAAGAAATGCTGTTGGCCACCATCCGTTCAAGAACCCAATTGATAAAATTCAAGTCAATCGATCCGGCTTCAATGACCCAGGCCCTTGCCGGCAGGCCTGAAGTGACCGGCAAAAATATCAGTGGAATGGTGCACCTCGCCAATGGGAACTTTATTTCGGCATTGAACCTTTTGGTTCCTGACGAGGATTCAAATTACTTTTTCGACCAATTTGCCGCTCTCATGCGCATTACCTATGGTCGAAACTGGATGGCCTTGTTCGATTGGGTAGAGGAAATTTCCTCACTGGGGCGGGAAAAACAAAAAAGTTTGTTGTTATATGCCTTAAGGATGCTGAGGGAAAATTTTATCATGAATCTAAAAGAGCCTTCAATTGTGTTTCTGAACGAAAATGAAAAATCGTTTTCAGAGCGCTTTTGCCCATTTATCAACGAAAGGAACGTGATGGTATTTTTTGATGAATTTGAAAAGGCCCATCGGGATATCTCCCAAAACGGGAACCCAAAATTGGTATTTCTCGATTTAGCGCTAAAAATCACGAAAATGATCAAGGCTTGATTTGTCTCGACAGGTGGATTAAATATCCACATTTTCCGTTATTTTTGTGAAATTTTTATTACACTTTTGAGAAAATCCTTATGCAGGGGAAAATTGATTCAACAATGACTACAGGAAATCCAATATACCGGGGCTGTGCATCGGAAAAACATGCCGGCACCTGCGCCAAACTCGATGTCTTTAACTGGCTGAGCGATGTGGAAAATAAGCTTAACCCGGAAGACCTCGTGGAAATAAGGTTTAAAAATACCCGAAAAGATTATTACTACAATATCAACAATCTTCAGCTCGAAGTGGGCGACCTGGTAGCTGTGGAAGCAAGCCCGGGCCACGACATCGGGATGGTTTCTCTTGTTGGTGATTTGGTAATCAAACAAATGCGTAGGCACAAAGTCACTTATGTGAACGGTGAACTCAGAAAGGTGTACCGAAAAGCCAAACCGGTTGATGTGGAAAAATGGGAAGCTGCCATGCGGCGAGAACACGAAACCATGATTCATTCCAGGCAAATCACCGAAGACCTGAAACTCAATATGAAAATAGGCGACGTTGAATACCAGGGAGATGGTACAAAAGCAATTTTCTATTATATAGCCGACGAACGGGTCGATTTCCGTCAGCTGATCAAAGTGCTGGCCGATACGTTCAGGATCAGGGTTGAAATGAAACAAATTGGTGCCCGGCAAGAAGCCGGTCGCATCGGAGGGATTGGCCCTTGTGGCCGTGAGCTTTGCTGTTGTACCTGGATGTCGAATTTCAGTTCGGTTACCACCAGTGCCGCCCGTTATCAGGAAATTTCTCTTAATCCACAAAAATTGGCCGGGCAGTGCAGCAAACTGAAATGCTGCCTCAATTATGAAGTCGACAGTTACCTCGATGCCCAGAAAGACTTCCCGCCAACCAACGTGAAACTCGAAACACAAGAGGGTAACTTCCTGTTTATCAAATCGGATGTATACAAACGCACCTTCTGGTATACCCTCGACAGCAACAGTCCCTCGGGGCAAATTGGAATCCCGGTTGAGCGGGTACACGATATCATTAAAATGAACCGCAGGGGACAGAAACCCGAAAAGCTGCTCAACCCGGGCGATAACCCTGCCAATAATCCCAAGCCCCAAAACGAGTACGGGAACGTGGTTGGGCAGGATAGTCTTACCCGCTTCGATAAACCTAAAGGGGAAGGCGGCCGGAACCGTAGGGCAAACCGCAGGCCCGATCAGGGGTCACGTAGGATGCCCACTGGCGAAAGAAGCATTCAATCCAACCAGGGAGAAGGGCAGGATGTACCTAATCCAACCCGTACTAAGCCCGAACTTAATTTAAAAACTACAAACGAAGCTGTAACAAACGACGAAAGGCCTCCTTTAGCCGAGGGCGATAAACCTCAAAGGGCTCATCAACACCCTTACCGGGGCCGTAGAAATTTTAAAAGAGGACAATAATGAGCAGATTGGTTTCATGGCTTTTTATAGCGCTTTTATTATCGGTTTTATTGATTTCCTCAGCTGGATGCGACCGTTCAAGGGTCTTCGAAGAATACAAAGCGGTAAGTTATAAAGGATGGGACAAAGATTCGCTGGCCCGCTTCAGTTTCGAAATCACCGATACGACAGATGTGTACAACTTTTATGTTAATACCAGAAACCAGAATAATTATCCCTACAGCAATTTATGGCTCTTCATCGATGTCATTGCCCCCGACCAATTGGTTCTGCGCGATACTTTTGAAGTTCAAATGGCCCGTGCCGACGGGAAATGGTTGGGTAAAGGTTTTGGTTCTATTTTCGATTTACAGACCCCTTACCGGAAGAGAATTTATTTCCCGGTGTCGGGAACCTATACAATTATTTTTCAACAAGGGATGAGAGACCTGATGTTGCCTGGGGTACACGATATTGGCATCAGGATAGAAAAATTGTAGTCATGGGAAAAAACAAACTTCCAAAATTTGCTGAAATGAGCCATTTCAGCAATGTAATACAAGTTCCCTTTCACCTGATTGGCACTGCCGACCATCCGCTAAAAGGAAATTGGAATCGTGATTTTTTCCGTAACGAAATGCCGATAATCCTTGAGTTAGGCTGTGGAAAAGGGGAATATACTGTCGGACTAGCCAGGATCAACCCCAATTATAATTATATTGGAATCGACATTAAAGGTGCCCGGTTGTATACTGGCGCCCGTGAGGCCCGCGAAGAAAATTTGAACAACGTGGCCTTTCTCAGAACCAACATCGAGATGGCCCAACAGTTCTTTGGCCAGGGCGAGGTAGATGAAATTTGGCTTACCTTCCCCGATCCTCAGATGAAAAAAACCAGGAAGAGGTTGACATCCACCCGTTTCATAGGGTATTACCGCAATTTTTTAAAACCAGGCGGTACCATTCACCTGAAAACCGACAGCCATTTTCAATTTCAATATACCCTTGGCATGATCGAAGCCAACCAGTTCAAATTGATTTCCCGATACGACGATCTTTATACTGAGGCTCTGGTTGATGATGCCTTGAAAATCAAAACCTATTATGAAGGTCAATGGGCTTCACAGGGCATAAGCATCAAATACCTCAGCTTTATCCCTCACCAGGGTGAATTGCTTGAACCTGAGCTGGAACTGGAACTTGATCCTTATCGCAGTACTGGTAGGGGGGTCTTGTTCAAACCATAAACAAGTTCCATCATGGATAATGATTTCTTTCAGAAAGTGTATGAGTTAGTCAGGTTAATTCCCCCGGGTAGAGCAACCAGCTATGGGGCTATTGCGCGGTACCTGGGCTCGGCACAATCATCGCGTATGGTGGGATGGGCCATGAACCAGAGCCATTCTCAACCCGCCTGGGTTCCGGCGCACAGGGTGGTGAACCGTAACGGGATGCTTACCGGTAAACATCATTTCAGGGGAGAAAAAGTAATGGAGGAACTGCTCGAAAGTGAAGGAATCAGGGTCGACAACGATTGTATTGTCGATTTTCATAAGGTATTCTGGGACCCGTTCAAAGAATTAGCATAAAATCGTTATCTTTCCCAAGTTATGGAATGGAGCCAGCTGTTATCGGTACAACGCCTGGGGCAACCGGTCCCCACTGAAATCAATGCTGAATCGCGAACCCAGTTTCAGCGCGATTTTGACCGTTTGATCTTTTCCAGCCCTTTTCGCCGCTTGCAAAACAAAACCCAGGTTTTTCCCCTCCCGGGCAGTGTGTTTGTTCACAACAGGTTAACCCACAGCCTCGAAGTAGCCAGTGTTGGCCGTTCGTTAGGAAACATGCTAAGCGGAAAGCTCGAAAGCATGGGGGTGCAACATCCCCTGGTTCCCGAAATTGGTGCCGCTGTGGCTGCCGCTTGTCTGGCCCACGATATGGGCAACCCCCCTTTTGGCCACTCGGGCGAAGATGCCATCAAATCATTCTTTTTACTTGGAGAGGGTAAACAATTAAGAGACAAGCTTTCTGATGAACAATGGAGCGACCTGACCCTTTTCGATGGCAACGCCAATGCGTTCAGGTTGTTGAGCCATCAATTCAACGGGCGCCGCCAGGGTGGGTTGGTGCTTACCTATACCATGCTGGCTTCGATTGTGAAATACCCTTACGAATCGGCTGCCGCCACAAAAGCCAAATTTGGTTTCTTTCAAAGCGAAAAAGAAACCTTCAAACAAATAGCCCAAACCCTTGGATTGGTTCAGAAACAACCCGATCCGCTGGTTTATTCCCGCCATCCCCTTGTCTTTCTTGTCGAAGCTGCCGACGACATCTGCTATCAGGTAATGGACATTGAAGATGCCCATAAGTTGAAAATACTCTCGTACCACGAAACCCGGGAACTTTTCATGGGTTTCTTCGACCGGCACGAGGATCCTGTGCAATACAATAAAATTGAAAAAACCCTTAATGAAGTTTCCGACCGGAACGAACAGGTTTCTTTCCTGCGTGCCAGCGTAATCGGGAAGCTCGTGAATGAATGTGCTTCGGCGTTCTTTCTTCACTATGGGCCCATCATGGAGGGGCAATTCAACCAGCCGCTTATCAGAAATGTTTCTGATTTTCCGCTGAAAGCCATGGAACGGGTAATCGATACTTCGGTGGCCAGGGTTTATGCCGATCCGTCGGTGATTGAAATTGAACTGGCAGGTTACCGGATCATTACTACCTTGTTGGGCGCTTTTGTCGATGCTACCCTCAACGAGAGCGTGTTCGGCAAAAAACTGCTCAAGCTTTTCCCCGAACAGTTCAGGGAGAAAAAGGAGGACGCGTATTCAAAAATCCAATCGGTGATCGATTATGTATCAGGCATGACGGATGTGTACGCGCTTGAATTGTACCGGAAAATTACCGGAATTTCCATTCCGGGAATCTGAATCCATAAATGACAAATAATAGGAATAGCCAGCATACAGCAATGGAATACATCACGAATTTACATAACCTGGAACAGTTCCAGGACTTCGACAACCTTGAGCTGATTGCCAAAGAGGTAGTCGAGGGCTTCATCACCGGTCTTCACCGGAGTCCCTTTCATGGTTTTTCGGTCGAATTTTCGGAGCACCGACAATATAACAAGGGCGAGTCGACCAAGCACATCGATTGGAAATTGTTTGGCCGTACCGAACGGCTTTACGTGAAACAATATGAAGAGGAAACCAATTTGCGCTGTCAGTTGGTGATCGACACTTCTTCCTCGATGCTTTTTCCGCACCATAAGGGCGAACATTTCCTACGCAACAAGCTGGTGTTCTCGGTGTATTGCAGCGCCGCGATCATTTACCTGATGCGCAGGCAGCGCGATGCTTCAGGCTTAAGCCTTTTTTCCGATCATCTTGAATTTCATGCCGATGCCCGCTTATCTTCAGTCCATCTCGACCTGTTGTACAAGAAGTTGGGCGATTTGTTGCAGCCCCAGACCACCGGGTTGAAACGCAAAACCAACGCAGTGGAAGTGCTTCACCAGATTGCCGAGAACGTACACAAACGCTCGCTGGTAATTATTTTTTCCGACATGATCGACGGAGCCAATAACGAGGAAGTCTATCAGGCCTTGCAGCATCTCAGATATAACAAACATGAAGTGATCCTTTTTCATGTGCGCGATAAACAGCATGAATCGAAGCTGGCTTACTCGAACCGGCCGCACCGCTTTGTCGATTTGGAATCGGGCGAGGTGATCAAATTAAAGCCATTCGAGGTACAGCAACAATATGTGAAAATGATGAAGGAGCAGGTGGAAGAATTAAAATTGAAATGCGGGCAATACCACATCGATGTTGTGGATGCTGATATCAACAACGATTTCAGGCATGTGTTGCATGCCTATCTTATCAAAAGGGGGAAACTGGTTTAAAGGAAGGTTTTCCCTGACGGCATCAATCCCTTTTCATGATGCCGTAGCAAATAATGCGCACCATGTTGTCGACTGCCATTTCGATGTCGTACGAGCCATAGCTGCCGGCAGTTAAAGGCATTTCCAATCCTTTGATGGCCATCGAAATTCCAAGGGCAGTGAGGTTGAGGTCGTCGATCTGGAACTTGAAGCGACGCACTCCCTCGATCAGGATCCGTTTGATCATCCTGATTTCGTCTTTCACGTTTTTCTCTTTGATTTCTTCGATGAAGCCAATGGCGGTAACGTCGTTTTCGAGTGCGTTGTACAGGTTGGCCAGGTCGCGGAAGGTGCTCAACTTGGTAAGGATG
>CAZSIK010000114.1:0-833 GCA_964606515.1 uncultured Prolixibacteraceae bacterium | reverse complement strand
ATGTATTCGCGAAGTTTTTCTTCGGGGTCGAGGGAACGGAAAACCACTTTTTCGAGCGCTTCCCTAAGGATGTCCACTTCCTTGGCAATTACAGCCTGGAAAAGGTCTTCCTTGCTATTGAAATAATAGTACAGCGAACTTTTTCCTTTACGTACTGCGTTGGCGATATCGTCGAGGGTAGTTTTTTTATAACCGTAACGGCTGAATATGTCCTGGGCAATTTGCAGGATCGCTTCGCGGTTCAGGTCTTTTTTGTTGGCACCGTTCTCGTTTGCTCCCATAAGATTGTTGGTTTAGGTCGAAAATCTGTGGAAATATACAATAAAAAATCGAAAGCCCCCAAAATGGGAGCTTTCTAATTTATGTCAACGTTTTACGCGTTCTGAATAGGTATTGTCGCGTGTGTCGATCCGGATCACATCGCCCGTGTTGATAAAGATGGGGACCATCACTTCGGCGTTGGTTTCGATTGTGGCCGGTTTCAACGTGGTTGAGGTAGCAGTGTTCCCTTTTTCGCCGGGTTCGGTGTAGATTACTTCCATTTCGACAAAGGGTGGCAACTCGACCGTAAGCGGGGTTTCGGTTTCTGCATGAACGTTAATCTCAACAACCTGGCCTTCTTTCATTAAGCCGGGATTTTCGATCATCTCTTCATTGATTGATATCTGCTCGAAGGTTTCGGTGTGCATGAAGTTAAAGCCCAGCTCATCCTTGTACAGAAATTGGTAAGGCCGGCGTTCGATCCTTACCACGTTTATTTTCACCCCCGAATTGAATGTATTCTCGATTACACGGCCAGTCTTCAGGTTTTTCAGTTTGGTGCGGACAAATGC
>CAZSIK010000113.1:0-12204 GCA_964606515.1 uncultured Prolixibacteraceae bacterium | reverse complement strand
TGGTGAATTGCGTTGAATCATCACTTTTCAATATCCTATCATTTTTCTGGTGTTTTTTGTACTAAAAGTATATCTTTAAGCCTGACTGAGCTCAGCTAAAATAATAATATGGAGTATCTTAATGATAATCAACATATGAACAAAAAAAAGTTTCTGTTTTGGTTTTTTCTATGTATTTCCTGTTGGGGGTGCAACAAAAGTGTTTTCAAACCATCGGCCGAGCTTTTCGATTTTAATTGGAAGTTTTCTTTAGGAGAGCAAGCCGGGGCCGAACAACCTGGTTTTTATGATAAAGACTGGCGAATTCTCGATTTGCCTCATGATTACAGCATCGAGCAACCCTTCGATTCACTGAACCCAACGGGTACAGGGGGGGCATATGCCTTCGGAGGGGTGGGCTGGTACCGAAAAAGTTTTATTTTGAAACCCAGATCGAATGGGAAAAGGGTCGTAATCAGGTTCGATGGGATTTACCGGAACAGTGATGTTTGGATCAATGGCCATCATCTTGGGTTCAGGCCTTATGGGTACTCCTCCTTTTCGTATGATCTTTCCGCCTACCTGAATCCTGTGGGTTCACCCAATGTGCTGGCAATTAAGGTAAATACTGCCGAACAACCCAACTCTCGCTGGTATACAGGTGCCGGCATTTACCGGCATGTATGGCTTTTGATTACCGATGAAACCCACCTGGTGCCGGGTGGGGTATTTGTAAAAACCCATTCTGTAGAGCCGGGTTTGGCACGTCTTGCTTCGTCGTCCGAAATTAAAAACAACTCCAAAGAAATCAGAAATTTGGTATTAAAATCGATCATTACAGATCCTGGAAAGGATGAAGCTGCCGCCCAAACGAGCTTTTTTGTCCTTCATCCGGGCGATTCGATATTGGTAGAACAGGAATTTGAGGTTCAAAATCCAGCCCTATGGTCAACCAGCTCTCCCAACCTATATTCCTATAATTGTACATTGTGGGAAGGCAATAAGCTCCTTGATCAATACGAGAGCAAGATCGGGATCCGCACCTTTCGATTTGATCCCGATTCTGGTTTTTTCCTTAACGGAAATCCCCTGAAATTGAATGGAACCAATAACCACCACGATGGAGGTCCTTTGGGTGCTGCTTGTCTCAAACCTACTTTCGTGCGGCAGTTGACGCTTTTAAAAGAAATGGGATGCAATGCCTTACGCATGAGCCATAACCCACCTGCCCCTGAATTACTTCAGGTTGCCGATAGTTTGGGCTTTTTGGTTATCGATGAAATTTTTGATGAATGGACAATGGGGAAACGCGAAAAAGGGTATGCTCCTTTTTTCGAAAATTGGCATCAACGTGATGTAACCGACTGGATACGTCGCGACCGGAATCATCCGTCAGTAATAGCATGGAGCCTTGGCAATGAGGTGGTCGAACAAAGATCGGGGGAACATGGGCTTACTATTTTGGAAAAACTGAAATCTGCTGCCAGTGCGCACGATACTACACGGCCGTTTACTTCGGGTTGTAACGAAATACCTCACGCCAATTCAAGTGGTTTTACAACAGCTCTCGACATCGTAGGCTATAACTACCGTGAGCCAATGTATGAAGCCGATCATTTTGCATACCCCAAACGGGTTATTTACGGATCAGAAACTGTTATCTATCCCTTGCACCCGGGGAACGAATTTCCACTACACTCTTATGCTGAATGGCTAAAGGGACAAAAGGCTTCGTACATTGCTGGTGAGTTTCTTTGGACCGGTTTCGATTACTTGGGTGAAGCGGGTATCGGGGCTGGAGGAACTTCGACTGAGCCTTGGAATTATTGGCCCAAATGGCCATGGAAGAGCGCCATTTGTGGCGTGTTCGACCTTTGTGGTTTCGATAAACCAGCCTATTGGTTCCGTAAAGCTCTCTGGAGCGACGAGCCAATGGTTTATCTGGCAGTGCCTTTCGATTCTGTCGCTTTTAACCACAACTTATCGCCTTTCTGGGGCTGGCCCAAGGTTTGGCCTCATTGGAACCAGTGGCCTATGGGTGAACTATTGCCGGTTCAGGTTTATACAAACTGCCGGAATGTTGAGCTGTTGTTGAATGGTCGGTCGCTCGGAAAAAAAGAATGGGACATAGTTCAGGAGCCTTTCCTTGTTTGGCAGGTTCCTTACGAGGTGGGTACACTTGAAGCTATCGGGTTTTCTGATGAAGGAGAGGCATGTCGCTTTTCGGTTTCAACAGTGGGAGAACCGGTAGCAATTAGGCTCTCGGCAGACCGTTCTTCACTTTATGGCAACAAGCAGGATCTTGCGTATGTTAAAGCCGAAGTGGTCGATAAAGATGGATGCATTGTGCCATTCGCCAACAATTTGATTGAATTTGAGCTAAGTGGCGATGGAAAACTTGCCTCGGTGGGTAATGGCGATCCGGCTTGTCTAATCCCGTTTAAAGGGAACAAGATGGAGGCGTATTTTGGAAGATGTCTGGCCATTGTCCAATCGGGCAGTTCACGGTCTAAGCTGGTTTTGTCGGCTAAATCAGAAGGGCTTCGAATGGCTTCTTTGCCAATACAAGTTGAATAATCGAAAATTATGGTAATTTTGCCAGGTATTTATTAAACGATGATCATGAACCAGGAAAACTACAATCAACAGCATCAAATCGATGAGCTTGATCGGAAAATTTTAAAACTGATCACTTCCAACGCCAGGATTCCTTTCCTTGAAGTAGCCAGGGAATGTGGGGTATCGGGGGCTGCAATACATCAACGTGTTCAACGGCTACAAAATATGGGAGTCGTTATTGGTTCCGAATTTGTGGTTAGTCCCGAGGAGTTGGGATACAACACTTGTGCCTTTATGGGCATTCACCTCGAAAAGGCTAGTTATCACAAGGAAGTGGTCGATCGTTTGAAACAGATTCCAGAAATTATTGAATGTCACTATACTACAGGACAATATGCTATTTTCGTGAAAATTTTAACCAAAACCAATAAGCATCTGAAGCAAATTATCGACGACGAGTTCAGGAACATCGAAGGAATCTCGAGTACCGAAACTTTCATGTCGCTCGAATTGGAGTTCAAACGTCAGGTGCCCATCCGATAATTTTCTTGCTTGTATGGTAAAAATTGGACGGGATTGTGCCCTTGAAGTGTTAAAGTTTACCGAATCAGGAGCCTACCTTGATGGGGGTCCTTATGGTGAAATCCTTCTTCCGAACCGTTATGTGAGCGAAGAACTTAAGGTGGGCGACGATGTAGTGGTGTTCGTATCGTTCGATTCGGAAGACCGATTGTTTGCTTCAACCCACTTTCCCCTGGCGATGGTTGGGGAATTCGGATTTCTCAAGGTTTTGGATATCAGTAATAACGGGGCTTTTCTCGATTGGGGGATGCCCAAGGATTTGTTTGTTCCTTTTAGAGAACAGTATGAAGCTATGGAAAAAGGGAACTACTATCTGGTAAGGGTCTATGTCGATCCTAAAACAGGAAGAATTGCTGCATCATCAAAAATCTATCGTTTTCTCGATTGTGAAAGCTATGATTATCAGGTAGGGCAGCAGGTTAAGTTACTGATTGCCCGTAAGAGTGACTTGGGCTTTACTGCAATTGTTGAGCATAAACACACTGGGGTATTGTATGCCAATGAAGTTTTTACTAGCTTGAATGTTGGCGATTCGCTGCCTGGGTTCATCAAAAAAATCAGGCCAGATGGGAAACTTGACCTGAGCCTTCAGGAACAAGGCTACAAAAAAGTAGATCCAGTTACGTCACAAATTTTTAATCTCTTACACGACCAGGGTGGTTTCCTGCCTTATACCGATAAAACTGATCCGGCAACCATTCAAAAAGTTTTCGGGACCAGCAAAAAAACGTTTAAACAAGCACTTGGAGCTTTATTTAGAAACCATCAGATCAGGATAGGTGATGATGGGATTTTTCTGCTGAACTAAGACCTGTTTGTTTGTATATGTTATAATATGTTTATTATCAACGTTTTGATTTGCCAATAATCAATTTATTACGAGAACTCAAAAATTAGTTGCTTGAAAGAATAAGCAAATGAAAAATGCTCTTACTTTATGCCCGTTTGTTTAAATGAAATCAATGAGCGTAAATATCAGGCTTTCAACAATCGACGACTTGTATCACCTCGAAGTTATAGAAGAAAAATGCTTCCCGGAATTCAAAAGGTCAAGTTCAAAAATGCTTAAAAACAGCCTTTACAGTTCCAATCAGGAGGTTTGGATTGCCGAGGTGCGTACCGGAAGAAAGAAAAAAGCTGCAGGATGTATGATTCTTCACTTGCACCCACGTACGCAAAGGGTCTTTTCGATTGGTGTTTTGCCAGAATTTCAGGGCTTCGGAATCGGAAGCAAGTTGATTACTCAGGCGTGTAATCTGGCCATGGCCCGTGGTGCCGAAAAGGTATCGCTCGAAGCTCGTAAAACAGACTTACGTTTAATTGCCTGGTACGAAAAGGCCGGGTTTATCGCCACCAAGTGTTTGACCGATTATTATAAGAAAGGAGAAGATGCAGTAAGAATGGTGTTCGTGGTATCGAGGCCTAAAACAAGCGCACAAACCTCAAATATCATTGTAGTCGACAGTACCTCCCGCTGGAAGCTTTCGGTCGATGGTGTGCTGGTTATTTCAGCCAAACAATACATCTCTGAACCAGCATATCAGACAATCAAAAACGTGAGGATCTTTAACCTTTGTACTTCTTACAGGTATCAAAGTTTAGGGTATTATGTGTCCCTTCTGGCATCGGCCCGGGAACACCGTGCCATCCCAAGCGTGACTACCATGCGCGATTTTAAAAACCTTTCCGTGATCAGAGCCATTGCCAACGATATTGATGAGTTGTTGCAGCAAGCCTTGGAGAAGGTAAAAGAATCGAAATTTTCACTGAATATTTATTTTGGCCATACGGTTGAATCTGGCTACCGTCATTTGGGGCAGAAATTGTATCAATTGTTCGAAGCTCCTCTGCTTCAGGTAAATTTACTAAAAACCGACCGTTGGATGATTCACAGGGTGAACCCGTTAACTTTGCCCAAAATATCGCCCGATGACCAGGAGCGGATTCAACAATTTGCCACTCACTATTTTTCAAGGAAAAGGTTTCAAAAGCCTCGTTTGAAGCATTATAAATACGATCTGGCCATCTTGATCAACCCAAATGAACCTAAGCCGCCTTCTTGTCCCGGAGCTTTACGTAATTTTAAAACTGCGGCCAATAAAATCGGTTTTTATGTCGATTTTATTACAAAAGAGGACTACGAAAATCTGCCCGAATACGATGCGCTTTTTATCAGGGAAACCACCAATGTGAACGATCATACTTACGAATTTGCCAGGCGGGCTTATGCCGAAGGCTTGGTGGTGATCGACGATCCCTGGTCGATATTAAGGTGTTCGAATAAAATATACTTGAACGAGAGGATGAAACAAAACCGGATTGAAACTCCTCAAACCATAGTCCTGACCAAGAGTTCTTTCAAAAAACGTAAGATCGGCTTCATCACTTATCCTGTAGTATTGAAGCAACCCGATAGCGCATTTTCTTTTGGGGTCATCAAGGCTGAAAATGAAACAGAGATGATTATTGCTGCTGAAAAAATATTTAAAACATCCGATCTCATTATTGTTCAGGAATTTTTGCCCTCGGAATTCGATTGGCGAATTGGTATTATCGACCAAAAACCATTATTCGCTTGTAAATACTACATGGCCAAAAATCATTGGCAAATTTATAATTGGAATGCAAGCAAGGAAGAAGGTGAAGGGGATTCGGAAACAGTAGCAATTCATGAGGTTCCTGAGCCAATATTGAAAGTGGCCTTGAAAGCTTCAAACCTGATGGGCGATGGCTTTTACGGGGTCGATTTGAAAGTGGTTGGTCAAAAGGTGTACGTTATCGAAGTTAATGATAATCCCAATGTGGATGTAGCGATCGAAGATGAGGTATTGAAAGACGAACTGTATGAGAAAATCATGCAGGTCATGTTCGATCGGATCGAAATCTCTCGAAACAGTTCACGTCTTGTAGCTGCCGAACCTAATTGATTTATTTGGTGTTTTCTTTACTGTTGGATGAATTAAGGTTTTATCCCCATAAAATTTTAACTTTCAATATATTAATTAAACAATTGTCTTGTTTTTGCTCTGCGAGAATGGGACAAATAGGCTCCTCTTTACCAAGAACCGAGAAAATTCAATTTTCAGATCGTTATAAGTACTTTTACAGGAGGATAAGCTACTGAGTTTTTCATTTAGTCGTTTTTCACTTATCATTTAATTTTTTAATATAAGTATCACTGGCTTCTTCTTCCTGATGGAACCCAAAAATTTTATGGTGCACATTTTTCTGCAATAACAAAATAGAGTAGGGAAGCTGGTCTGCTTATCTTGATTCACAAAAGTAAATTACAACTAGATTTATATCGCCTGATACAAATCCGACACGGATAAAGAAGGAAATTCAAACACAAATCCCTTGTTTTCATCTGAGCCTGAAAAACAAAATCGCATAAATTAAATCGACTAATCTAAAGTACAGTTTACCAGAATTTTATAATCTTTTATATGAACTTTATAATTAAGATAATACGAACAATGATATACATTTGTGTAAATTAGTTCGTAAAATAAGGATAAACATCAACATATATACTAAATATCAACACTTTAACTATCTTTATTTATAAAAAGACTTCATTCTCTATATAAATCTTTAACAATTGTATATCTATTATTTACGATAGTTTCCAGGAAAGCGAGAGATAAATTCAAATACATTTGTACTCGACCATTATTTCACACATGTATACTGAATTGTTTTTATTTTTGATTACATTTGTTGTGGTTATTTTACTTTTGTTTATTGTTTTATGGAATTGATTTTTCTAAACAAGAGGTTTTATTGTCAAACACTTTCGTGATTAATAAGTTTCTAATTAGTAAGTTGTTATGAAAGATCGAATTGTACGATTGTTAGAATTCACAAAAATTACCCCTGCTGAATTTGCCGACCAGATCGGGATTCAACGATCCAGCCTTTCGCATGTGATGACAGGGCGGAACTACCCGGGGTATGTGTTCATACAAAAAATATTAGAAGCATTCCCAAAGCTTAATTCGCGGTGGCTGCTCACTGGTCAGGGAAACATGTTCGATGAAGGGAAAGCGCTTTCTGGCCCTGCTCAGGCAAAGGTGAATCCGTCGGTTCAGGGCGATCTTTTTTCGCCTACAGTCAGTCTGGCTCCTGAGGTACCTCGTCGGTCTGAAAAACCCTTCGAAGAAAAGCAAATCAAGGAAGAAGACATGGCTCCTTACTCTTCTGGAAATCAAGAAAAGTTGGAAAAGAAAAATGTTTTTTCACAAGTAGGACCCTTACTTGTTGATAAAGAAGTTATTAAAGTGTTGATTTTTTATCGCGACAGAACATTTGAGGAGTACAAGCCTGCATGATAAAAATGATATCTTTGCAGAGAAATTGAATTGCTCATGAACAAAAGGGTTGAAGAATTAAGCATACTTAACAATTTTCAATTGAATCATGATACTCATCTTCTTGAATTTCAAACAAAAGATGAATTGCAGGATATCCATCCCGGACAATTTGTTAATATCCTGGTAAAAGACTCACCTGATACTTTCCTTCGTCGTCCGTTTTCTTTTCTTGAAGTGGATCCTGAAACAGGTGTTTTTTCGGTTCTCATCAAGGCCGTAGGCAAGGGCACACAAAAGCTGGTTTCAATGAAAGCAGGCGACCGTGTAAGCATAATCTACCCTTTGGGGAATAGTTTTACTTTTCCCTCGAAAGGTGAAAAAGTGTTGTTGGTTGGTGGTGGCGTAGGCATTGCTCCCATGCTTCAAATGGCCAAAGCATCGAAAAAGGCCGGCACTGAGGTGCACGTTTTATTGGGGGCCCGTTCGTCGCACGATCATGTATTGCTCGACCGTTTCGGGCTGTATGGCCAACTTTATACTACCACACAGGATGGATCGTTGGGGGTTAAAGGTTTTGTAGTCGATCATCCCATGTTGAAATACAATCAATCGTTCGACCGGATCTATTGTTGTGGCCCCGAACTCATGATGCAGGCCATTGCCCGTATTGCTGCGGAATTCAATGTTGAATGTGAAGTTTCTCTTGAAAATACAATGGCTTGTGGTTTTGGTGTTTGTTTGTGTTGTGTGACTAAAACCAATGAGGGCCATAAATGCGTGTGTACCGATGGTCCAGTATTTAATAGTAAAGAACTACAATGGCTGATTTAAGAGTAGATATCCATCAATTGAATCTGAAAAACCCGGTATTGAGTGCTTCGGGTACTTTTGGCAATGCTTATGAATTTGATGATTTTATCGATGTAAACCAATTGGGGGGGATTTTGTTAAAAGGCACTACTTTGCATCCGCGAGAAGGAAATAACTATCCCAGGATGGCCGAAACAGCATCAGGTATGCTCAATGCGGTGGGACTTCAAAATAAAGGGATCGATTATTTTGTTGCTTCAATATATCCCAAGGTGACGAAGTACGATACTCAGGTGATTGTAAATGTAAATGGTTCAACAATAGAGGAATATGTTGAGTTAACGGAACGGGTAAGTGAATTGGACAAGATTGCAGCCATCGAGCTGAACATTTCCTGTCCTAATGTGAAACAGGGGGGAATGGCTTTTGGTACCAGCTGTCCTATGGCTGAGTCTGTTACTCGTGAAGTTAGGAGGGTTTGTAACAAAACCCTTATCGTGAAATTATCGCCGAATGTTACCGATATAAGTGAAATCGCAAGGGCTGTTGAAGGTCAGGGGGCCGATAGCATTTCATTGGTGAATACCTTCCTTGGAATGGCTATTGATGCAGAAAAACAAAAACCTGTACTTTCCACAATTACCGGGGGCTTGTCGGGGCCGGCCATCAAACCTATTGCCTTGCGCATGGTTTGGCAGGTATGTAAGGCCGTAAAAGTACCTGTTATCGGCATGGGGGGGATCATGAATGCTTCCGATGCCATCGAATTCATGCTGGCCGGGGCTACTGCTGTACAGGTGGGCACAGCCAATTTCATCGATCCTAAGATCAGTTTAAAAATCATCCAGGGAATTGAAATATACCTTGAAAGGCATGGCTTTTCATCAGTAAACGAAATAATAGGGTTGATTAACCAATAACTCTCACAAATTGAATAAATTGATGAAGAGACACCTTAAAGTTTGTATCTTATTTTTATTGGTTTTCCTTGGATTTCCATCCGAATCGTTCAATGGAAACGAGGAAGCCTATCAGTTTATCCCAAGCGATTTCTTCACCCCTGTAAACCAACGGCTCGATAATGATGCTTCTTCATTTGAATACTCGTCCTTTATCGAAAACCAAGTGGTGCGTTTTATGGAATACAATGGTTTGCATGGGGTTTCAGTGGCAATTGTTAAGGATGAAAAATTGGTTTATGCCAGGGCTTTTGGTTATTCCGACTCCGAAAACCAGGTTTTGGCCTCTCCTGATAATCTTTTCCGTATAGCCAGTGTATCGAAACTGATTACTGCAGTTGCTGTGATGCAGCTGGTCGAAGAGGGGGTGTTGGATCTCGACGGAAAGGCATTCGGCATCAATGGCTATCTTAATGATCCCGAATATCTGAATTACAAAGATCCCCGGATCGGAGAAATCACAATCAGGCACTTGTTGGCCCATACTTCAGGTTTCAGCAACCGGTATGGTGATCCCATGTTCCTGCCTCATCTGGTTGCCGAAAAAACTGGTGCCGGATTGCCACTCGATATCGACAATTATATTGCGTTCGCACTCGATAGAAGACTCCATTTTCAACCTGGACTTGGTTACGGATATTCCAATATGGGATATGCTTTTCTCGGAGAAATCATTACCCGGGCAACGGGCTTGCCCTACGAAGACTATGTTCGGTTCAAACTTTTGAACAAATTGGGGATAAGCGATATGCATATTGGAAAAAATTCATTGGAAGAACGTCTGAACAATGAGGTGAAGTATTACGAAAATGGAGGCTTTAGCATGGTTCCTTCCTTCGACGGGACCGATTCGCTGGCTGCAAAACCCTATGGGGGAAACAATATCGAGCTGCTCGGGGCTGCCGGTGGTTGGATTGCTTCGGCTCCTGAATTGGCGAGGTTAGTAGTTTCTATTGATGGCTTCCCTGTTGTTGAAGATATACTAAGTCAAAAAAGCATACAAACAATGACTCAGGAGGGCGAACGGCCTCTGGGATGGATGGATACTGATGTGAATGGAATTTGGTCGCGTACTGGTAACTTCGCTGGTTCTTCTGCAATGATTTACAGGCGCCCTGATGGTTTTCAATGGATTTTCCTTTCGAACACAAGTAGTTGGAAGGGACATCTTTTGTCGTCTGATATCAAACGCTTGATGAACAGAATCGTCGACCGTGTTGGAGAGTGGCCCGACAGGGATTTATTCTATTTTTTTGGTGAGAATAAACAGCTGAGCTTGAGACGATAAACCTGTTTCTTTTCTATTTTTTTCTTTTTTGGTAAACTTTCATAAGTAGTTCTTGTTGCTTATTTTCGATAAATACAAGGAGAACTATGTCGGAATTTAAAGTATATATGCCCAAAATGGGCGAAAGTGTGCAGGAGGCCACTATTACAAAGTGGTTTGTCAAAGAGGGCGATCTTGTTGAAGAAGATAGTCTTTTATTCGAAATTGCTACCGAGAAAGTCGATTCTGAAATCCCATCTCCTGTGGAAGGGGTGATTTCCAAAATTTTTTTTCAGGTTGAAGATGTCGTGCCAGTAGGTGAGTTGGTTGCTTTGATCGTGCCCAAAGGACAAATGTTTGATCAGAAAAGTGAAAATCCGTCGTCAAAACCAGAAATCAAAAAAAGTAACCACCCGTTAAAGGATCAAGAAGAAACTTTAATTCAAAAAGAAAAAGGGACGCGGTTTTTATCCCCACTGGTGCGTACCATTGCCAAAGAAAAAGGAATTTCACACGATCAGTTGGTTGAAATTATGGGGAGCGGCATCGGAGGGCGTGTTCAAAAGAAAGACCTACTCGATTACCTGAACACGAAGGTAACCAAAGCAGGAGCCGATCATCTTGATTTACCAGTAGCTGAGTTGAAAAGCGAAATAAATAATACTGTTCCTGAATCTTCAATACCTTCATCTAAGATTTCTATCTCATTGGGGGCCAACGATCAAATTATTGAAATGGATAGGGTCCGGCGTTTGATTGCTGAGCACATGGTGCATTCAGTTCAGGTGGCTCCTCATGTTACTTCGGTGGTCGAGGCGGATGTGACCAACCTGGTGCTTTGGCGAAATGGGATCAAGGAGGAATTCAAGCAAAAATATGCTGAAAATTTGACTTACATGCCGGTTTTTATCGAGGCGGTTGCTCGGGCTTTGCGTGAATTTCCATATGTAAACTCATCGGTTAGTGGCGATAAAATTATCTTGCGAAACCGGGTTAATATTGGAATTGCTGTAGCCAAACCCGATGGAAACCTAATCGTACCGGTTATTAACGATGCTGATCGAAAAAACCTTCTTGGACTCACGGTTTCGTTGAATGATTTGGCAAACCGGGCCCGGACAAACAAACTTTCGCCTGATGAAATTCAGGGGGGTACCTTCAGCATAACCAATTTTGGTTCGTTCCGAAATATAATTGGTACTCCAATTATTAACCAACCTCAGGTGGCTATTCTGGCTACGGGGAGTATCGAAAAGAAACCTGCAGTAATGGAAACCCCTACCGGCGATGCTTTCGTGGTACGACACAAGATGTTCCTTTCTTTGTCGTACGATCATAGGGTCGTCGATGGAGCCTTGGGGGGGGCTTTTCTACGAAGAATTGCCGATTTGCTTGAATTGTTTGATGTAAACCGAAAGATTTAATCCGATATGAATGAATATCCTGTGATCTATTCGATTAAAACCACCGACAAGGAGGTTTTGCAAAAGTGGTACAAAACCTTGGTGTTGGGGCGTAACCTCGACGAAAGGGCTCCGAACTACCTGAAACAGGCTATTGGCTGGTCGTATCATGCTCCCTTTGCAGGGCACGACGGGATCCAATTTGCCATTGGTCAGGTTTTCGATCGGCAAACTGATCATTTATTCCCTTATTATCGCGACATGATGACTTGTTTTTCGGCCGGGCTCAGCGCTGAAGAAATCATCCTGAATGGTATTTCAAAAGATACTGA
>CAZSIK010000112.1:11980-12214 GCA_964606515.1 uncultured Prolixibacteraceae bacterium | reverse complement strand
GTAATAGCGTCCAATCAAAGAAGCAAATCTGCCTTTGGTGCCTTTTAAGCCTTCAAGGTCGCTCTCGATGAAGCTATATCCTGAACGGGGATCGGTATCGCGGCCATCGGTAAGTCCATGAATAAATACCTTGTCGAGCCCCATTTCAGTGGCAATTTGAACCAAGGCAAGCATGTGCGAACTCAGTGCATGCACCCCACCAGGCCCGATCAGACCTACTAAATGCACCTGCTT
>CAZSIK010000112.1:5468-11970 GCA_964606515.1 uncultured Prolixibacteraceae bacterium | reverse complement strand
TTATTTTCTATTGCATAACGATAGGCTTTTAAAATTTGAGGATGTTGCCACAACGATTTGTCCCTGATTGCCCTGGTAATCTTTACCATATCCTGGTAGAGAACTCTTCCGGCCCCCAGGTTGAGGTGCCCCACTTCAGAGTTGCCCATCTGCCCATCGGGCAAACCTACATATTCTCCGCAGGCCATTAATTTCGAATGAGGATAGGTGCTCATCAGTTCATCGATGAAAGGGGTTGGTGCACTGGCCACCACGTCGCTACGATCGCCTTTCCCGATTCCCCAACCATCGAGGATCATCAACATTGCTTTTTTTCTTTCTGTCATATCATTTCGTTTTTTATTTTGCTTTTAAACAGCTCAAAAGTACCTTTTTTAATAAAACATCCGAACCCCCATTTTGTATTTGGGGAAAGGTTAATTTAGAATTAAAAAAAAGATTTTCATTTTTTAAGACAAAGGCTGTACGTTTTAAAAGTTTTTTTATTTTGTCATCGGTTAACGGAGCACTTATTCTTAAACAAAAAGAAGATTGGTGAGTTTGATAATATTCAAGTATGCAACATTTTAAAGAATAATAATACATAAATAAATACCACAATGAGCAGTAACAAACCAAGAATCATTAAGGATTACGACAAGCTTGATCCGGAAATTCAGGAAAAAATTAAGCTTGAATATCCTTTCGGCTATAGCGAAAACCTTATTACTTTTACAAATAAGGATGGTTTAATCGTGAGTGCCCTTCCTTTCGAAACTGAAGATAAATACTATATGGTGAGGATGACTGCTCGTGAGGCTGTCAGAATTGTTGAAGAAGACGACGACTTTGATGATGATGGCATGCTGAAAGAGGGCATCAAGGAAGTTTATGAAAGTAAGTATGCTGATGTAGAGGGGGTTGATGAAGTGGCTGAAGATATGGACGATGATTATGATGATGATTACGACGACGACGATGTCGATGTCGATGTCGACGGCGATGATGAAGATGTCGACGACGACGATGATCTTGACTAAAAAAATAATGATGACTATGCTTTGCATAGTCATCATTCATCCTCTTTATTTCCCCTTTTCAGTACACCTTATTGAATGGTGCCTCTCTCCATTTCATTATTATAGCAAAAATAAACGATAAAACAGGATTATTCAACCGAATTATCTATACAATTTCCATACAGTCGTGGTTTTGTTGCTCTTTTTTTATTGTGACTTTTGTTACACCAAGGGTTGATATACTGTGGTATTTTTGAAACATTAATGTGAAATGCTGGGGTAACAAGAATTATTTCGAAATAATAAATAGGAATATAAAATAAAGTAACCACAATTAATGAAAATAGAAATGAAGAGATTAGTATTCAGTACTTTTGTCGTGTTATTTTCTTTGTCGCTTATGGCTGCCGATCATCAGAATCGTTCTGCCCAAAATGCAGAAAGCGCAAACCTATATACAAAAAAGCTTACGAAAGCCGATTTTCTGACTTTGGTAATGGATTATGAAAAGAACAAAGCCGAATGGGTATATAAAGGAAAACGCCCTTGCTTGATCGACTTTTATGCCGACTGGTGCGGACCATGCAAAATTACCAATCCCATTCTTGAAGAATTGGCCAAAGAGTACGAGGGAAAGATCGATATTTATAAGGTGAATGTTGATATTGAAAAAGAACTTTCCGCAGTATTTGGGGTTAGGGGAATCCCTGCATTTCTTTATTGCCCGATGGAAGGTAAACCTTCGATGACCTCGGGCATTGCCAGGGGCACTGATGAGACCAAAAAAATGTTCAAAGACAATATCGAAAAATTATTGCTGAAAAAATAAGTGCTTTTGCTCACTCATTGAGTAAGATACACTGGTTGCCCGAAACTACGGCATCAATTCCCATCGCCTTACCTGTATTGATGGCATCTTCGTAGCTATGAACCAAGGGTTCGCCTTGAGTGTTAAATGATGTGTTGATAAGTGCTTTTGTATTGTGTTGTTTGTCAAGAAGTTGAAGTAGATCCCACAAGAATTGATGTTCGTCTCGGTGGAACAGGGTTTGGATGCGGGCAGTACCGTTTGAATGGACCACTCCGGCAATTTCGTGCTGTCGTTCAGGCAAAATAGGCATATCGAGCAGCATATACTTCGATAAATGATGCACAGTTTGCTGCCCCGTGAAGTATTCGGTGTTTTTTCGAAGCATAACAGGTGCCACCGGCCTGTACCACTCCCGCTTCTTGTGTATCACACTTACTTTATAAGCCAGGGCTTTTGTGGGCAAAGCAATCAGGCTCCTGTTTCCCAAAGCCCTGGGTCCCGATTCTCCAAAACCGGCATGGAGCCCTACAACTTTCCCCATGGCAATGAGGTTAGCAACCTTGGCTACAAGCTCATCACTATAGGATTCAACTTGGGTATTTTCAAGGCCCCAATTGTTGATGAAAGCGCTGTGCTTTTTCATATGGTGGCCTTTTTTCCATTCAAGATAGGCCGCAGCTCCAAGAGCAAGGCCGGAATCGTCGGGACAAGGCGGTATGTAAATATTTTCGAAAAGCTTGCTTTCAACAATGGCTGAATTCGTGTGGATGTTCAGTGCGCAACCTCCAGTGTAATATAAATTTTTGCAGTTCGACAGGGAATTCAGGTCATCGAGTTTTAACAAAGTATCTCTCATAAATACTTCCTGAATAGTGGCTACGATATCCTGCAAAAACGAATTTCGTTGATCGAACGATTTAAGGTTTACACCGAAGTCCGATTTTGCTTTTTCAAAAAAGGAAGACCTTTTTCCCCAGATGTTTTCAAACCAGTGGTTTTGACGTAACCAGAACTCAATATCTTCGTTGTAGGTTCCAAGGGCCGCAAAGCCCATTAATTTTCCGGGGACACTGTTCTGTTCCCTGATGTTTGCTCCTAATATGCCAAATGTGAGTGCATTGGCATTGAACAACGAGGTGAGGTATTTCAGTTCCCAATGATGTTCAACAGGAATAATTTTTCCTTGCCGGTAAATCCAGGCTGAAAAGTTCGAGAGACTGGCTCCTCCGTCGAAATGAACCAACAAACTGTTTTCTTCAAAAAAACCGTAAAAGGGCAGACAGGAAAAAATGTGTGCCAGTTCATGGTTCAGGATGTAGGCATCGGGTTCGCGGTTGAACCACCAAAGCTTCCCCTTTTCGATATCTTTTGAAAGGCGACCGGCCAATGGAGCTTCGAATCGAATTTTTCCATTGGAGCTGATGAAGGCTCGCCCAACAATGTTGTCGACAAAAACAACATCAAAGTCCGAATCAACCAGTTTTTCTTCTTTTATAATTTTGCTGAGGTGTTTATGCAGTTGGTTGTCGCGTTTGTTCCTCGTGAGTCTTTCAAGCTGTAAAAATTTACTCAATTTTCCATCTTCAATAAGGGCAATACTATGGTCGTGAACATATTCAGGGTACTCGTTGTTTACCCGGTCTTGAATCCCGTAAATTCCTAAAGAAGCCTTATTTTCGTCCATTATGCAACAAATTGAAGCGTGAAGGTAATGATCATCATGATTGCGAACAACAAGTTAGCAAAACGCCTTTTTTTCGCAGTAATGAAATAATTGGTAAAGAGAAACGAAACCGGAATTGCTGCCAATACAATAATCTCGAACGAAACCGGTGGAAACAAAATTAAAAGATTACAAAAAACAAAAAAATAAAATAAGATTTTATAATACCGTCGAGAGCTGATTTTTTGCATGTGGTAGTGCCTCACGATAAAGATGCTGGCTATTAGGATCACGAGAAGGTAGAAGCCCAAATAGGCAATTACATAGGGGTTACTAGGGTAAAAGTTGTTTTTTTCAAAAATCAATTGCTCAGGGAAAAAATCAAAGATGCGTGTTCCTGCAACAAGAATAAGAACAGGTATAATAAAAATCCATGGAATCAGCCCCCCGATCAATGAAGCAATCCATTCGTTCCAGATGGTTTTCAACCTGAGCATTTGAAGCCCGATGGGGATGAAAAAAATGAAGAAAATGGCATGGAGGTAGAACAAACTAGCCAAACCGGTGAGAAGTGCCGCATCAAATACATTTAAAATGGCCTTGGGTTGCTCCAGTGAATCAAAAATGCGGTTGGTTGCTATAATCAAAAAAATGGCAGCAACGAAAACGGGCTGAAAAGCCCTCAATTCGGGAAGTGTCAGGGTTAAAAACAAGAAGAAATAGGCTGGTAAAAACGACCTTTCTTTTACAAACGAAAATTTTGCATTGATTTGAAGTAGCTGAAAACAAATTATCATCACCAATAAGAAGTTGATCGCCAGACCTATGCTGGCTGGAAGGGTCGTGTTGCTGAAAAATACTGAAAAGGGTGAAGAATGGAAGTGAAGCGCAAAAAAAAGGTCATCGACGGGTCTGGTTAAAGTAGAAAAAAAGATTAGTACCCCAATAATCGGAATGAGGAAAAAATTGTATAAATGATTGGCACTAAAGAACCTGACCATATTGGAGCTTTAATGTTGTGTGCGGAAAGGGCTTTTTCTAATTTTTCAGGTCAAAGCCAATATCCGAACGGTAATATTTTCCTTCAAAGTTAATTTTTAAAGCATTCTGGTACGAAAGTGCTAATGCTTCTTTCATCGAATTGCCGTAAGAACTGATGGCCAGTACCCGTCCTCCGTCGGTAAGTATTTCCTGGTCTTTGCCCTTGGTGCCTGCATGGAAAACAAGGCTTTCGTTGACTTTGTCGAGGCCGGTAATGGTTTCCCCTTTTTGGTAGTCGCCCGGATAACCGCCCGAGACGAGCATAACCGAAGCCGCAACTCTTTTGTCGAAAGTTACGGTTTTAGTGGAAAGGGTTCCTTGTGCTACTCCTTCAAGAAGATCTACGAAATCGCTTTCAATTCGCAACATCACCGACTCGGTTTCGGGATCGCCCATTCTTGCATTGTATTCAATCACATAGGGTTCTCCTTCGCACGAGATCAAGCCAAAAAAGATAAACCCTTTATAGGAAATCCCTTCTGCTTGTAGGCCTTTTATGGTAGGTATGATGATTTTTTCTTCAACCTTTTTCATAAACCTTGGGGTGGCAAACGGGACGGGCGAAACCGAACCCATTCCTCCGGTATTCAGCCCCTTATCGCCTTCTCCAATTCTTTTATAATCTTTAGCTTCGGGCAATAATTGATAGTCTTTTCCATCGGTGATTACAAAAACCGACAGCTCAATTCCTTTGAGAAATTGCTCGATGACCACTTTTTGGCTTGCTTGTCCGAATTTTCCCCCGAGCATTTCATCAAGTTCCTGAATCGCTTCGTCGATGCTGTCGATAATTACCACACCTTTTCCTGCGGCAAGCCCGTCGGCTTTTAACACATAGGGAGGTTGAAGGGTGTTCAGGAAGTGTTTAGCCAGTTCTATTTCTTCTTGCCTGAAAGTTTTATAGCGGGCAGTAGGAATTTGATATTTTTCCATGAAATTTTTCGAGAAATCTTTACTGCCCTCCAGCTGAGCTCCTTTTTTGCATGGGCCAATTACCGGGATTTCCTGAAGTTGTGGGTCTGCGAGAAAGTAGTCGTGGATTCCTTCAACCAAGGGAACTTCGGGGCCAACCACCACCATGTTGATCTGCTTGTCGATGACTGTTTGTTTTATTGCAGCAAAATCGCAGGTGCCAATGGTGAGATTGATTCCCAGCTCTTTAGTGCCGGCATTGCCAGGGGCAAAAAACAAGTGCTTTACTTTAGGGCTTTGTTTGATTTTCCAGCCAAGGGCATGTTCGCGCCCCCCTGATCCGATGATTAAAATATTCATGAAATTCATTTATGCAGTTTTTCTCTTTTGGTGGATCACCTCCAAAAATCGATGCCAGTGCTTTGACCATGGCGAATCTTTGATCGGGTTTTTGGTAGGAAGTTCTATCTTGCCAAATTCAAATCCTTGGTTCTGTAAATAATCAATCACCAAGGGAAGAGAAGCTAGTACGTTTTTCTTTGCTTTGATCGAGTCGTGAAAAGTAATGATGGAGCCTTCGCGCGCAAAGTCGGCCACATTTCTGAAGCATTGTTCGGGTGAAAGTGCCGGGTCGTAGTCGCAACTGATCACATCCCATAGTATCAGGTGGTAAATCCTGGAAAGGTAACGATATTGCGAAGGGCTCATCAAGCCATGTGGGGGTCTGAAAAGATCGGAACCGATCAAGAGGTCGGCTTTGGCCACATCGTTGAAATAGGTTGAGTCGGGGCACTGTAAACCTTGCAGGTGGTGGTAGGTGTGATTGCCTACCGTGTGTCCTTCTTCGATGATTTGTTCAAACAGTTCTGGGTAATGAAATACATTTTCCCCGACACAAAAAAAGGTGGCTTTGATCCCTTTATCCCTGAGGAGGTCAAGGATAAAGGGAGTGGCTTCGGGCACTGGCCCGTCGTCGAAGGTTAAGTAAACTTTTCCTTCGGGATTGGGCATAGTCCAGATGGCTTCGGTGAACCAACCGGTAATCCACGACGGGAGGTGTACCCTGGGGTCGAAACG
>CAZSIK010000112.1:0-5458 GCA_964606515.1 uncultured Prolixibacteraceae bacterium | reverse complement strand
TACCTTGTCTTGTTGTTATATTTTTCGAAGATGGCCTTCACTTGTTCCTGAATCTCCTTGTTATCCAGTTTTTGAGCCATCATAGTCAATTCATTCAGAAAATAGAACGGGGCTCGAATTTCACCTTCAACCTGGGCATAGAATTTCGGGCTGAGGGAAAAATAATAATCCAGTTCCTGGTCGAATTCAGTTGCCATGGCCACGATGTGTTCCGATGCTTTTTCCTTTGCACCTGCAAATAGGTAAACCTTGGTCAATTCAACGGAGAAGAAATCGTAAGGAACCTTGCTTGGTGGAACTACCTCCATACACTTGTCAACCACTTGGATGGCAGAGTCGCGTTTTCCTTCCTGTAAAAGGGTTTCGGCTAAACGCAGGAAATTATTCCTGAGGTTGGTGCACATCCGGCTGTTGTTCTCGTCGACATACACTTTTGGATGGGCCAGGTTGCCGTATTTGAACTTGTTCATCATGTTGTTGTACATGATGTCGCTGGCCACATACCCTCTCTGATAGCCTTGGGCATCGGACAATATCGGCACTATCCGGTAGGCGAAACCTTCAACCCTGAAATATTTGTCGAGACTCATGTATTTCTCGCTTCCCACCGAAACAGCATAATACATGGGGTGTTTCCAATTGTTGTTGTAGAGCATATCGAGCAGCATCAACTGGTCTTTTGCAACATACGAACCACTGAGCTCGATGTACATGGTGTCAACTATCCGGTCGTACTCGTCGGGCGAAACCACCTTGTTGGCAATCACTGCGTTTTTATCGACTACCATGAACAGGTTTCTTACCGGAAGGTAAGCTGCATTTTCGGCCCGGGTGATCTTGGTATCCGGATGGTCGCTCTTGATAAAGTCGAGCGCACGTCCCAGTTCAATGCTTTTCCCTTGGAAGCGTGGATCTTCCATGATGTAAACCAAATCCCTTGTGCCTTGTACATACTGATCGTAGGTGAAACTGATGGGTAGTGGTTCCGATTGGTAGGATTTACGTTGCATTTGCTGAACATACCAGTCGGTTTGGAAATAGCTCAGGTTGCAAACCCTTTTATCGGTTCCTACCCCTTCAACTTCCTGATTATACCAGAGCGGATAGGTGTCGTTGTCTCCATTAGTAAATATAACGCCTTGAGGTTCAATGCTTGCAAGGTAATTGAAGCCAAAGTCGCGGGCCGAAGTCCGTAGCGAACGGTTGTGATCATCCCAGTTTTCACTGGCCATCAACATAGGAACGGCAAAAAGCGTTACCACGATGACCAGCGGTGCGGTGATTTTTTCGGGCAGGTATTTTTTCAGTACTTGATATAAAGCAGCAACCCCTAAGCCAATCCAAATGGAAAAAGCATAAAATGAGCCGGCAAAAGCATAATCTCGTTCACGTGGCTGGTAAGGGTATTGATTCAGGTACACAACAATGGCGAGTCCGGTCGAAATGAAGAGCAGGGCAACAACCCACAAGTCTCTTTTTCCCTGGCGGCCTCTGAGATACTGAAAGACTATTCCGGCCAAACCTAAAAGAAGGGGAAGGAAGAAATAGGTATTGCGGCCAGGGTTGTTGGCATACTTGGGCGGCAACTTATCCTGGCTGCCTAAACGGGCCTCGTCGATTGCTTTAATCCCGCTGAGCCAGTTGCCGTTTAGAAATTCGCCATGGCCTTGTATGTCGTTCTGTCTTCCTACGAAGTTCCATAAGAAATACCTCCAATACATAAAGTTTACCTGGTAATTGAAAAAGAAGCGGAGGTTTTCGGCAAAAGTGGGTTTCTCGATGGTTTCGCTTTCCCCCGAGAGGTCGCGGTTGGTCATCTTGATCCCCTTAATTTTTCCCCATTGTTTGTAGGCTTCAATGTGCCGTGGATCGGTACGGCTCCACATTCTTGGGAAAAAAGTGCAAAATTCGTCGTTGTAATTCGATTTTTTTCTCATCTGCGAAACCACGTATTTCCCATCTTTAGGAATGCGCTGCACTTTATCGTCGATATAAGGTTCGCGGTTGTCGAGTGGGCTGTTGTAATATTGCCCGTAGAAGAGGGGCCTGTCACCATATTGTTCGCGGTTGAGGAACGAGAGCAGAGAGAATACATTGTTCGGGCTGTTCTGGTCCATCGGAGGATAGGCATTCGAACGGATCGGGATGATCATGTAGGTGGAATAACCGATCAGGATCACCATGACCCCCAGGATGATTGTATTCCAAATTACCAATTTTTTCTTGTGGGTGTAATAAATCCCGTATGCGATAGCGGCAATCAATAGGATCAGATAAAGGAAAGTTCCTGTATTATAGGGCAATCCAAATCCGTTGACAAAAAGGAGTTCAAACCAGGCAGCTACTTGAACGGCTCCCGGTATGATCAAAAATAAGATTACCCCAAGGATGACCGCCGAAACCAGCAAAGCGTAAATAATCCCTTTCGGGCTTACCTTATATTTCTTATAGTAGAAAATGAATACAATTGCAGGAATGGCCAGCAGGTTAAGCAAGTGAACCCCTATTGAAAGACCGAAGAGGTACAGGATCAGCAAGAGCCAACGGTTGGAATAGGGTTCATCGGCCACGTTTTCCCATTTCAGAATGGCCCAGAATACAATGGCTGTAAAAAACGAAGAGGTTCCATACACTTCAGCTTCAACTGCCGAGAACCAGAAGGTGTCGGAGAAGGTGTAGGCAAGGCCGCCAATAAGCCCGCTGCCAATGATGGCGAGGGTTTGGCCAAATGATGGATCTTCGTTGGCGACAACAATTCTTTTTGCCAGATGGGTAATCGTCCAGAAAAGGAATAAAATGGTGAAGGCACTGGCAAGCGCCGACATGATGTTCATCAGCACGGCTGCATTCGAGGCATCGCCAAACAAGGTGAAAAACCGTCCCATCAGCATGAAAAAAGGAGCTCCCGGTGGGTGGCCTACTTCAAGCTTAAATGAGGTGGTGATGAATTCGCCGCAATCCCAGAAGCTCGCGGTGGGTTCAATGGTTAACAGGTAAGTGATTGCGGCAATGGCAAAAGTAAACCATCCGGCAATGATGTTCAGTTTTTTATAGCTCATTTTCGAATCCAATTATATTTCGATTGTAGTTGATTTTTTGCCTCTTCCATTGAAAGAAAGGCCCTTAACATTTACAAACTGCGAATATAAGGGAAACTTTTCACTTGATCTTTATTCTTAGTTGTATTTTAGTTTTTTTAAATCCTATTTTTAAGGATGAAACGAATTGAAGTTAGTTGCGCATTAATTCGAAAGGGGAAACTCTTATTAGCCTGTCAAAGGGGCGAAGCGACCGATCATCCCCATCTGTGGGAATTCCCTGGTGGAAAAATTGAAGTTGGAGAAACCGAAGAACAATGCATCATCAGGGAAATTAACGAGGAACTGGGGGTTACGGTACGAGTGTTGTCAAGGCTGAATCCGGTTGATCATGATTACCCAACAAAAAAAATCAGATTAATTCCTTTTCTTTGCGATATAGCCAAGGGCAGAGTTGAAAGTCGTGAGCATGAAGCCTGTCGATGGTTTTGTTTTAACGAATATCAAAAACTAAATTGGTCGGAAGCCGACCTGTTGGTGATTCTGAAAAATATAAGTTTGATTGAAAAACTATGGAAATAACTACCTATTTGACCCTTTTCTTTACTTCGATGGTGGTGGCCTTATCAGGGGCATTGATGCCCGGGCCCTTGCTTACAGTTACCATCAGCGAATCGGCCCAACGTGGAATGAAAGCGGGCCCCTTGCTGATTGCCGGGCACGCGATTCTTGAATTCATACTGCTTGCTGCTTTGCTGTTCGGGATGGCCCCCTTGTTCAACAAAACATGGTTTTTTATCATTATTTCCTTTGCCGGAGGGGGTATCATGTTTTGGATGGCTTGGGGCATGTTCCGCTCCTTACCCACTTTAACCGTGCAAAACCAAGGCAACGGGAAACGGAAAAATAACCTCGTCGTGGCCGGAGCCCTAATGAGCCTGGCAAACCCATATTGGATTATCTGGTGGGCTACCATTGGCATAACCTATATTGCTCTATCTCAAAAATCTGGTATTCTTGGTGTTGCTGTTTTTTTCCTGGGGCATATCATTGGCGATGCGCTATGGTACGTGGCTGTTTCGGTAGCCATAAGCAAAGGAAAGAAACTCTTTACAGATCAGGTTTATCGTATCATTATTGCTTTTTGTGGTACTTTCCTTATTGCCTTCGCAGGATGGCTGGTTTGGTCGGGTTTTGAAAAACTGGGATGAGAATGCTTGCTTGGGATCAATCTATCAGCCTTGAAATATTAAAATAAAATCCTGTTTTTTTCTTGAATGAAATGAATACTTTTTCCTTTTTGTGTCGTTTGGATGATTCTTCAATTCAGGAATTATTATTTTCTTTGATAAAAAAATGTAGAATATGTTTTCAGGAATAGTAGAAGGATTGGGTAAGGTGGTTGGTGTTGAAAAGGAACAAGAAAATGTTCATTTCACTTTAAGTTGTTCGTTTGCCGACGAGTTGAAAGTTGATCAAAGTCTTTCGCATAATGGAGTGTGCCTTACCGTTGTTGAAGTCAATGCTTTAGCAAAAACCTACAAGGTGACTGCAATTAAAGAAACCCTGCTCAAATCGAACCTGGGTCTTTTGGAAGTGGGCAGCAAGGTGAACCTTGAACGGAGCATGTTGATGAATGGCCGTTTGGACGGGCACATCGTACAGGGCCATGTCGATCAGACCGCAGCATGTGCCAAGGTCGAGGAAGCCGACGGAAGCTGGTATTTTACCTTCGAATACCCTTTTAACCTTGATAAAGCCAGGCAAGGCTACCTGACCGTTGAAAAAGGTTCAGTCACTGTAAATGGAGTTAGTTTAACCGTGGTCAATTCAAAGGAAAATAGTTTTCAGGTTGCAATTATCCCCTATACTTACGAATGCACAAATTTTCATACCTTAGTAGTTGGTTCGGTAGTGAATATCGAATTTGACATCATCGGGAAGTATTTAAGCAAACTCAATCAATACAAGTAAAAGTAATCGCATGAAGACATGAATTATTTTAACGAGCGATTTGGTTTAAGCCTTATCAAATTATCCAAATCTGAAGAACAAACCTTAATAGAGGAGATTAAAATTGCTGATGAGAAACGACTTGAGTTTTTCTCGTTGGTTTCGACAATAATCTCCCTGGGACTTATATTTTTAGATTATATCTACTTTACCGAATCGAACCAAAAGTACTACCTCGTTTCCGATTCAATCTTTTTTATTTTTTCGTTCCTCATTCTCGTTTTTTCCCTTTCTTTTTGGAAGAAGTTTAATTTGGCCCAAGAACTAAGGCATCTGTTTTTGATTGTTTATCCAATGTTCATCCTGGTTTGGGCCACCATTATTGCAGTTGCCGACAAGGAATCGCCCCTTAATATACTGGCTTTTTATGTAGCCCTTTTTGTAATGACCTTTTTTCTATATACTTC
>CAZSIK010000111.1:0-12247 GCA_964606515.1 uncultured Prolixibacteraceae bacterium | reverse complement strand
CATTCATCAGATCTTAATTTATACAAGCCAGGGGACCCTTGCTAAAAAAGTAAGGATGCCAAACAATACAAGAACAAGGGTTTCAACCAACGATCTGGCCCGGGGAATTTATCTTGTCAAAACCATCGGGCAGAAGGGTGAAAACCATCAGACACGGATCATCGTTGAATAAAAAACAGGCATAAAAAAGAATCCGGATTACTGCCGGATTCTTTTTTATCTTAATAATATAGAAATGAAACGATTTCTACTAATTTTCATTGGGGTATTGGCTTGCTCATTGGCTTGGTCTCAATCGTTGGTTGTTGGGAAAGTGATGGATGCCGCAAGCGGAGAAACCCTGATTGGGGCCAACATCATTGTCAAGGGAAGTGTTAAGGGAACCGTAACCGATTACGAAGGTAACTTCAGCATGAAACTCGATCCCGGAAAGTATGAACTCGAAGTCTCGTATGTGGGCTATAAAGCAAAAACCCAAACGCTTGAGTTGAGTAATAAAACCGTTCTGATCAACTTCAATCTTGAATCGGATATCCAAATCGATGAAGTAGTTATCGTGGCCGACATTGCCAAAAACAGGGAAACTCCTGTGGCCTTTTCGAATGTGTTGCCAGCCAAATTAAACGAAGAGATCGCTGGCCGTGATATCCCGATGGTGCTCAATTCAACCCCGGGGGTTTATGCCACGGAGCAGGGTGGTGGCGATGGCGATGCCAGAATCACCATCAGGGGCTTCGACCAGAACAATGTAGCCGTGATGCTCGATGGGATTCCGGTGAACGACATGGAAAACGGATGGGTTTACTGGTCGAACTGGTTTGGTTTGGATGCTGTAACCCGCAACATACAAGTGCAACGTGGATTGGGTGCTTCAAAGCTGGCTTTGCCTTCGGTAGGGGGCACCATTAATATCATTACAAAGGGTGTTGAAAACCGTGCAGAAGGTTCTGTTTCTCAATCGATCGACTCCGAAGGGAAGATCCAAACCAACATCGGGTTTACCTCAGGGAACCTGAAGCATGGCTGGGGAATTACCGGTGCTTTTGCTTACAAAAACGGGGGCAGTTGGGTCGATCAATTGCATTCAAAAGGCTATTTCTATTATCTGAAAATCGATAAAAAGTGGTACAACCACATCTCTTCCTTATCGGCAATGGGTGCTCCCCAACAACACGACCAACGTTCGTACAAGCGAACCATTGCAAGATATGACCTTGAATATGCTAAAAAATTAGGAGTGACCGAGTTTTCATCCATCAACGATATGGGAATCGGTTATAACCAGCACTGGGGTTATCTGAAACGCGACCGCTTTGATGCCAACGCTCCTTCCGAAATTCTGAACGAAAGGGTTAACGTGTACCATAAACCTCAGTTTAGCTTGCGGGATTATTGGAGCATCGGCGACTATTTAACTTTTTCGAATATCCTGTATCTTTCGATAGGAACTGGTGGTGGCGACCGAACAGCAACAAGCATCAAAGAAACCGAACTGGTCAACGATCCCTCACGCGAAGATTATGGTCAGATTAACTGGCAAATACTTTACGATAAAAATGCCAAACCCACCAACGACCCGTTTGGGGTAATCTATCCCATAAACGACGACTACAGCGATTCTCTTTATCAATCAAGCAATTATCGGGTCAGGCAAAACAACGAGCATTTATGGTATGGCTATTTGGGCAATATTTCGTATCAGGTCAACGACTTGCTTTCACTTTCCGGTGGTATCGATCTGCGATCGTACCAGGGAATTCACTATGAATCCATTGTCGATCTTTTGGGCGGCGATTATGCCGAAGACCTTAAATTTGTGGGAGATACTGTTTCATACAGCGAAATTGGTTATGTCCGCTGGGGTGGTGCATTTGGACAAGCTGAATACAAAACCGACCGGCTTTCAGCTTTTGTTAACCTGACAACTGCATTTTCAGGTTATAAAAAGAAAGATCTTTTTGGCCATACCGAATCGGAATGGATTTATACCCCCGGATTCACCTTTAAAACCGGGATGAACTACAACCTGAGCCAGCATTCAAATGTATTTCTGAATCTGGGGTATTTGTCGAAAGTCAAAGCCTATAAATACTTCTTTAAAGGCTATACCACCGAATTTCAGGAAGATCATGACAATGAAATGGTTAAAGCCATTGAATCGGGGTACACTTTTGGTTCTCCCAGATTCTCGATAAATGTGAATGGCTACCTTACCATGTGGCAGAATAAACCCACCAACAGGGTCTATTCGACTTACCAGCTAAAACCAGGCGATGTAGGCTACAGCAACGATCCCGACAAGGACAATGTACGCACTTATGCCGATATTCCCGGCATGGATGCATTTCACATCGGGTTGGAAGTTGACTTCGTTTACAAGATCCTTCACAATCTCGAACTGCAAGGCTTGGTTTCTCTTGGCGACTGGACCTGGGATAAAGCAATCAAAGGACTTCAGTTTTATAATTCCGACACCTATCAGCCCACCCATAAAATCGATTTCGATGCCACCGGCATTCATGTGGGCGATGCAGCCCAGACCCAGTTTGGGGCCAGCATCCGTTACGAGCCGATTAAACATGCCTACATCAATTGCAGGGTCACCTATTTCGATCGGTATTATTCCCAGTTTACACCCGAATCGACCACCGACGAACAGGGCAACCCGGTCGACTCATGGAAATTGCCTTCTTACACCCTGGTTGATACCCACATTGGTTATGGTTTTAAAATAAAAGGAATTGACCGGTTAAGGTTCAACTGGCGGCTAAGTGTAATCAATGCTTTTAATACTAAATACATAGCCGATGCCGTGAACAATGACTCATACAGCGAATTACCGTATCAAAATTTCGATGCGCAATCGGCTACAGTCTTTTTTGGGGCTCCACGCAGGATCTCCACTTCGCTACAGATTTCTTTTTAGTTAAAATAAATTCATGTTTATGACAACACGATTATTAGTTACCTTATTGATACTAACTTTTTCTGCTTCATTGTTTGCACAGGAAAAAATTGCTGAAGCCCGCAAAAAAATTGGTCAGACCATTACGGTGAAAGGGCTTGTTACAAATGGCGACGAACTTGGGGCCATACGCTATTTGCAGGATGAAACCGGGGGCATTGCAGCTTATAGTTTTGCCATGCTGCAAAATGTAAAAAAAGGCGACTCCATCATCGTTTCAGGGACTTTGAAAAACTACAACAACCTGCTTGAAATCGATCCTGTTGCATCGGTTAATGTGCTTTCAAGCAATCATCCCGAACCGGAACCGGTTGTTTTAAGCCCGAAACAAATTGGTGAACGTTACGAATCGATGCTGGTGAAAATTAAAAAAGCCCAGTTTGTTAACGCCGGAGCACCTTTCGAAGGAAATAAAAACTACAACTTTACGGCAAATGGCGAAACGGGCTTGATCAGGATCAATAAAAGCACCACCTCTATTGTCGGACAAATTGTCCCAACTGGAGAAGTGGATCTCGTGGTTCTTTGTTCTCAATACTCATTCAACCAAGATGATACTTTAACAGGATATCAGTTGTTGCCCCGGAGCATGAGCGATTTTATCGTTGAAAGTGCTATTGTTCTAACAAGTCCGGTTTCATTATCCAACATTCAAAAGAATGGTTTTAAACTTAGCTGGCAAACCAACATCTCGGGAAGCACCGAGTTGCTTTATGGTCTTAGTCCTGAAAACCTTGATAAAAAAGTTCAGGGAACCCAAAACAATATCGATGGAAGTTTTTCCCACGCTGTTGAATTAAAGGATCTCGAACCTGCTTCAATCGTTTATGTTGAGGCCATTTCGGTTGCCGAAAAAGATACCGCTTCCTCGTCGGTGAGGGTATTTGCCACTCAATCGGCTTCTTCGGGAAGCATGAAGGCTTACTTCAATACCCCGGTCGATCATTCAGTTTCGAAAGGCAGTAATGCCGAATACCTTAACCGGGCTATCGATGATACTTTAGTCGCCTATATTGAACGGGCCAAAGAATCGATCGATTTTACCATTTATAATTTCAACAACAACAATATCAGCAATATAAGCGCGGCACTGAATGCTGCTCATAAACGCGGGGTGAAGGTCAGGATCATCACCTGTGGTACTGCCAATAACCTCGGGCAAAAAGACCTTGATGCTGATGTTCCCAAGATGGAAAGTCCTGCGGTAAGGGACGGGATCATGCATAATAAATTTATTGTATTTGATGCCCATTCAGCCGATCCTGATGTTCCTTTGGTGTGGACCGGGGCTACCAATTTCACCGATGGCCAGATCAATACCGATCCCAATAATGTTATTATCATTCAGGATCAAACGCTGGCTAAGGCTTATGAGTTGGAATTTAATGAAATGTGGGGTTCTGAAACTTTGGTTCCTGATCCTTCAAAAGCACTATACGGCGCATTTAAGAAAGACAACACCCCCCATGAGTTTGTGATAGGCGGCAAAAAGGTCGAGTGCTACTTTAGTCCTTCCGACGGCACTAACCAGAAACTGATCGATGCCATCACTTCTGCCGACAATGACCTGAGCATTGCCTCCATGCTGATTACCCGTTCCGATCTGGCTTATGCCATACGCGACAGCAAGGCCAAGGGAGTCGCCGTTAATATTCTGACCAATAATAAAGGCGATAATACCGATTTGGTAAATTCAATTCTTACCGAAGCGTTGGGAGTTCAACATTTTGTGTTTAATGGATTTGTTGAAGGAATCATGCACCACAAATACGCGGTGATCGATCAGGACAAGCCCGGTTCGGACCCCATACTGATTACCGGAAGCCACAACTGGAGCGCTTCGGCCAACGACCGCAACGACGAAAACACCCTGATCATCCACGACGCCACAATTGCCAATATTTACTATCAGCAATTTGTATGGAACTTCCTGGCCAACCATGGTAGTTTTACCGATTTGATCGATAAACCCATAGCAGCCAACGATACGGTCTTCGTCGAAAAAGATGGTTCGGTTGTAGTCGATGTTTTGGCAAACGATCAAATTTCTTCGGCCATCGATCTAACAATCGAGCAAGCAGGCTACCACGGTACTGCTTTCATCCCTTTCACCAATCCCAATCAGATTCAATATCAACCCCAGTTAGGTTTTATCGGAAGTGATACCATACTTTACAAGATTAGCTATCAATCGGATGCAACTCTGTTTGGAACAGCCAGAATTATTGTTAAAGTTGGCAATGTTGGGGTTTCAGATCACCAGAATCTTGTTGTAGCTGTGATGCCCAATCCTTTCAGGTCGGATATTCAGCTCCGGTGTCTGGCTCCCTGCAATGATTTGAAAATTGTCGATCTGCATGGAAGAACCGTTTTCCAATCGCAGGCTCCGGTAAAAGCCAATCAAAAAATCGACCTTTCAAACCTGCAAAACGGGGTTTACCTGTTGATGGCCGGGGATCGTTTGATCCAAAAAATTGTTAAAATAGAATAGCAATGCAACATTGCCAAAACCATCCGAAAGGTTTCATGTTTATTTAGGCATGAAACCTTTTCGTTTTTCTCTTCATGTTTTTCGCCGTGACCTGCGTCTGCCCGATAACACCGCGCTCATTGCAGCACTCCGTTCGTCGGAACAGGTTCTTCCTGTGTTCATACTCGACGAGCGCCAAGTGGCAAACCCGTTTTTCGGGGAAAACAGTTTTTGTTTCATGCTCCAATCCCTGATTGAACTCGATGTGGAGTTGCGTCAATTTCAATCGCAACTGTATATTTTTAAGGGAATTCCCGGGGAAATTATAGCAAAGCTTACGGAACAGTATCCAGTTGAGGCTTTGTTCGTGAACCGCGACTACACCCCATTCAGCAGGGAGCGCGACCAGGCCCTGAAAGCGATTTGCATGAAAAAAGGCATTCGCTTCAACACCTATGCCGACTCGTTGCTTACCGAACCCGAACTGGTACATAAAGACGATGGTACGCCCTACACGGTATTTACCCCCTTTTTCAAGAAAGCCAGGCAACTGGCAGTTTCCCAACCCGAATACTTATTTCCCGACCATTTTTATCATGGTGAAGTTGAAGGGAGCAGCAACATTGAAAGGGTTAAAAACCTGTTGCCTACTTCTCGCGAAGAACTTCGTTTTAAGGGTGGAAGAAGCGAAGGCTTGCTTTTGTTAAAAAAAATCGAAAACCTTGAAAATTATGCTTTAACAAGAAATCTTCCGGCTGAACCAGGTACCAGTTTATTGAGCCCGCATCATAAATTTGGAACGATTTCGATTAGGGAAACCTACCATAGGGTGAAGTTATGTTTTGATAATGAACACCCTTTGATTGGAGAACTGTATTGGCGCGATTTTTTTACACACATCCTGTTTCATTTTCCGCAGGTACTGGGCAATCCCTTTCGTGCACAATACGATTCAATAGAATGGAAAACAGATCCTGAATTGTTCGACCGTTGGGCCCGGGGACAAACGGGTTTTCCTATTGTCGATGCCGGTATGCGTGAACTGGTAGCCACCGGGTTCATGCACAACAGGGTCAGGATGATCGTGGCTTCATTTCTTGTAAAGGACCTACATCTTGATTGGCGTTTGGGAGAACAATTTTTTTCCCGGCACCTTAGCGATTACGATCCGGCGGTAAACAATGGCAACTGGCAATGGGCGGCTTCGACCGGCTGCGATGCCCAACCGTATTTTCGCATTTTCAATCCTTGGAGCCAACAACAAAAATATGATTATCAATGCGTTTACATAAAACAATGGGTGACTGAACTGCAATCCGTTCCGGTTGAAGCCATTCATAACCTGTACCGTAAATTTCCTTTGCAATTGAATTACCCGGTCCCCATGGTTGATCATTCAGAAGCGGCAGGATTTGCTAAAATGCTTTTCAAGAAGGTTTGATTCCTTATCTTTACCTTCATTCAAATTCTTTATTCAAAATAAAATGAAGATCACAATTATTGGGACCGGAGGAGTAGGAGGGTATTTTGGAGGTGTATTAGCCAGGGCAGGTAACGAAGTAACTTTTGTTGCCCGTGGAAAACAATTGGAAGCCATTCAGAAGAATGGTCTGATTGTGAAGAGCGTAAAAGGCGATTTCACCATTTTCCCGGCCCGGGCAAGCGATAATTTGTCGGCAGTAGTGGGTTCGGAATTGGTTCTGGTTTGTACAAAAGCCTGGCAGGTAAAAGAAGTGGCGCAAAAAATGGCCCCATATCTTACCCCCAATTGCATGGTGCTGCCCCTGCAAAACGGAATACTAGCTGCTGAAGAGCTTGCAGAATCGATCCCATCCTCGCAAATTATTGGTGGTTTGTGCCGAATATTCAGTATGGTTGAAAGTCCGGGAGTAATTTATCATGGCGGAATAGAACCCACCATTGTTTTTGGTGAATTGAATAACGAAAAAACCGAAAGAGCTTCAAGCCTGAACGATTTGTTCGAAAAGGCAGGAATTTCTCATTTGTGGAGCAGGGACATCAAAGCCGATCTTTGGACGAAGTTTCTGATGATTGCGTCAAGTGCCTTATTGGCCATTACCAAAACTACTTATGGCGAAATAAGGTCGATACCCGAAACCCGCGCCATGCTTCAAATACTGTACACTGAAATTTACCAGCTAGGTATTGCAGCAGGAATAAACCTTCCTGAGAACATAGTTGAAAAAACCATGGCTGCTGTCGACAGTTTTCCAGCCGAATCGACTTCTTCGTTAACCCGTGATGTATGGGAAGGAAAACCCTCGGAAATCGATTATCAAAACGGAACCGTAGTTAAATTGGGCGAAAAGTTAGGTGTTCCAACCCCGATAAACCGTTTTGTATACCACTCGATTCTGCCTATGGAGTACAAAGCCCGGGGCAGAGGTTTTTTAACAACCTGACAAATTATACTCAGATTTTCGAATACTTAGTCACTCAGGCACTTTTTCCTAAATTGAATAGTGATTCGATTCGTTACATCGCGGATCGCTCTTGCAGTGGCATTTTTTAGTGTTGTAGAGCATGGCAGCGCACATCTTACCCCCGATTTCGGCTGCGGTGGTAGCTACTAAAACACCAGCCTCTTCGAGTGCTTTTATTTTACTTGAAGCGGTACCTCCCGAACCCCTGATGATAGCGCCTGCATGGCCCATCCTTTTTCCCTTTGGAGCCGAAGCGCCGGCAATGAAAGCAGCAACCGGTTTGGTAACATTCGATTTGATGAATTCGGCAGCCTCTTCTTCATCGCTACCGCCAATCTCGCCAATGAGTATAATGCCTTCAGTTTCAGGGTCCTCTTCAAACATTCTGATTACATCAATATGATTCAGCCCATGAACAGGGTCTCCACCAATACCCACTGCTGTAGTTTGCCCCAAACCGGAAAGAGTAGTTTGGTAAACGGCTTCATAAGTTAATGTACCCGAGCGGGAAACAATACCAATTTTTCCTTTTTTATGAATAAAGCCAGGGGCGATTCCAACCTTGGCTACATCGGCAGTAGTGATTCCAGGACAATTTGGTCCAACCAGGATTGAATTACTTCCTTTTAAATAATGATGTACCTGAAGCATGTCGCGTACCGGTATCCCTTCGGTGATGGCCACGATCAGTTTGATTCCTGCATCGGCAGCCTCAATAATGGCATCGGCAGCAAAAGGGGCAGGAACAAAAATCATCGTGGTATTGGCCGCCGTCCGGTTTACTGCTTCTTTTACCGAGCCAAACACAGGGAAACCCATTATTTCGGTGCCCGGTTTCTTTGGGTTTACACCACCAACAATTTGGGTACCATAATCATGGCAACGAATGGTATGAAATAAACCCGCTTTTCCGGTTATACCCTGGGTAATGAGTTTTGTATTTTTATCGACTAAGATGGCCATGATTATTTATTTTTTTGGTTACTTCAACAGCTTTACGCGCAGCATCATCAAGGTTAGTGGCACTGATAATGTTGAGTCCCGATTGTTCCAGAATGTTTTTCCCCAACTCAACATTGGTCCCTTCCAATCGTACTACAAGAGGTGCTTTCAACCCGGTTTTATTCACAGCAGTTACGATTCCATTTGCAATGGTATCGCATTTCATGATTCCTCCAAAAATATTTACCAGGATACAATCCACTGAATGGTCGGACGATATGATTTCGAATGCCTTGGTAACCGCTTCTTCGCTTGCCGATCCGCCAACGTCGAGGAAATTGGCTGGTTCGCCACCGTAATGTTTGATGTTGTCCATCGTGGCCATTGCCAGGCCTGCACCGTTTACCATGCAGGCAATATTGCCATTGAGCGAAATGTAACTCATCCCATATTTCGCTGCTTCAATTTCAGCTGTAGTTTTATCTGCATTAGGGTCTCCGCCGGTTTGGGTTTGCCTGAAGAGCGCATTGTCGTCGATTTCGAGTTTGCAATCCAGGATCATCAGATGTTGATCGGGTGTAACAATCATCGGATTGATTTCTAGGAGCATCACATCATAATCGAAATACAGGCGATACAATTTTTGGATCAAATCGGAAAATTCATTTTTAAGGAATCCTTGTAATCCAAGAAATCCGGCAGCCTTTTCAAGATCTTCTGAACCGACTGGTTGTTTGATATCAGGGTATATTTTCATGATCCTTTCAGGCGAGTTCTCAGCTACTTCTTCAATATCCATTCCCCCATCGGGCGAGATCATGATTACCGGGTTTACTTTCCCCCTATCAAGCAGAACCGAGCAATACAATTCGCGATCGATGTGGTGGGCTTCTTCAATCAAGACAGAATGGATCAATACGCCTTCAGGTCCCGACTGGTGGGTCACCAGCTTGTTCCCGATCATATTTTCAGCAAAGATCCTGGCCTGTTCGTGAGTTTTAAAAAGCCTGATTCCCCCTGCCTTGCCCCTACCTCCGGTAAATGCCTGGGCTTTAACTACTCCCTCCTCAAAACACACCGACTCCAGGGCAGAAACCACATGGTCGGGATTTTCGATATGAACCGACCTGGGAACAGGCAATCCAGCCTTTTTTAAAAGATTTTTTGATTGAAACTCATGTAATTTCATGGATTATATATTTTTGAATCATCTGTAATGTATCATAAACATATCAGTGTATTGAAAGTTCGATTAGCGAATTGTTATTGGTTTTTATTTAGGTTTATGCCAATTTGCTAATTACATGGGGAATTTATATTTTGCAAAAATTAAAACGATTTGGGGGGAAGATAAAAATGAGGTGGTTCAGAGAGATAAAAAGTTGGGCAAGGTTATTGGCTTCACTATTTTTTTTAATCAGCTATACGGCCAATTATTCTAGGGCAAATGATCTTCTTGATGAAGAACAAATCCACGAACTTACTTTTTACCTCATTCCCTCACCTGATCCCATCGAATGGGAATCGCCGGCAAAATTATATACCAGTTTTAAGAAAGGTTATATAAAAAACTACCTGGTGAAGGAAAAATATTTGCTAGGGCATCTTTTTATCAAGGTTTCGACTCCTTTGGTTGAAGAACCCTTCCTGATCGGCATCGCTTCTGCTTCGAATAAAGAGAAAAGAAGATTATTTCTGAAAGAAAAAATTGGCTTCTCAATTTTAAATGTAGGGTTAAAAGGCCGGATTGAAAGTTCAGGTGAATTGAAGAAAAAAATTGAGAAATATGCTCAGCGTGAAGAAATTGCCCAGATCAAATTCCGTGTAAATGCTCGTGGCATGGAAAGGGTATTGGAATTTATCGATACATTTTCAATCAAGTTCAACGAACACTACGCACCATCTGATTTTTACGGTGGGGGCTTTTATCCTCGATATCATTACGAAGGAGCGGGTTGTACGGCCTTGGGAATGGCTTTGATCGATCTTTGCGGGATCCCTCTGGGGCAATTTGATCCCTGGTTGGTTACGGTAAAAATACCCATGGACATCATCGGAGGCGAATTTAATAATGGAAAGAAGATTTCGGTGAGAAAAATGAAACGTTCCCATCATTGGTATTCAGGCGAAGGAAAAGAGAATGTTGACTTTGTGACGTATTCGGTTTACGATCCTTCGATTATTTATCAATGGACATTGGATCAGCTAAAAAATCCTTCTCTTGTAAACGACAGCTTGTATATTCCGTATTTTGATGCAAATATTCCCGGATTGTTTGCCGACTTTAGCAGCCTCAGTATTCCCGAAAACGAACCCATCTTTTTCCATCGCGAGAATCCTTCCATTTTTATTGAGCATTTTTTGGACAAGTTGGGAGTTTTCAGGCAATCGGCCTTGAAAGAAAGCGATATGTAAAATTGATGCTTTGAATTATGGCCACATGAACGTCATTTGTGCTTGTGTGGGCAAGGCTCTGTATATTCCAACAATATCGGGGCTACTAAGGTATATTTCTACATTGGGAATATACTCGGGTGTTTTCCCTATGAGAATTGAGTTCCAATTATTTTTCATGATCCTTAGGCGCTCGGTCCATTTAGCCTTCCTCATGGTTTTTTTATAGTGCTCCTGCCCCGAGAAGACCGGTTTAAACGTAAAGGTGAATAAGGAATCGATATCGAGTTTTACAAATACGGGGATATTTAAAGAAGTATCGGGCAAGGCCACATCCGAAGGCACTTCGTCGGGCGATTTTGGGGCCTTTTTTACCGTAAGTGGCTTCTTATCAACATTCGATTCCTGAGATACAATTTGCGAAGGTTTCGAGAACACCTTATTAAGGGTATTGATGTCGATGGCGCTAAAAAATGCAGGTAAGTCGTACGATTCAATTTTTGCTGCATGAAGGGTAACTCCCTTTAACTCGATCGAAACAATGCTGTCGCGCAGGTTTACGATCAGGTTTATTGAATCTGATTTTGCCATTTGCAGTCTGTTTTGAAGGAAAATTTTATAGTGGGTAAGGTCCTTTAAAGCTTGGTCGTTGGCAATTCTTTTATTTTCAATTTCGGGATCCTGGTCAGGAGTATTTTCAATTCTCCATTGGGCTAGTTTTTTTGCCGGGGCATTAAACGAAAAGAAAGCATATACCCCCGCAAGGACCAAAACCAGAATCCAGAATGAAATTAAATATCGTTTCATATTTGTTACTTTTAAGGTGAAAAGGTTTAGTAAATGAATACTTTAGACCCGATAGCCAAGTTCTGGTATACGTATTTCAAGTCATCATCGTTTAAACGGATGCATCCATGGGTCACTGGTAACCCAATAAACCGTTGGAATAAGGTACCATGAATAAGGTATCCATTCCCTATATATAAAGCATAATCGCCAAGTACCCCATATTCGAAGCGCGAAGGATCGTTG
>CAZSIK010000110.1:1343-12297 GCA_964606515.1 uncultured Prolixibacteraceae bacterium | reverse complement strand
TAGAGCATCTGACTACGGATCAGAAGGTTGGGGGTTCGAGTCTCTCCGGGATCACGAAACAAAAGAGAGTTGCAAACTAATAAATTGCAGCTCTTTTTTATTTATCGGAAGGATACAAGAAGCAGTACAAAGGGGCCAAAAGCCTTCTGCAGAAATCAGCCTGATTGGCTGGATTATCAGGGAAGAAAAGGGAAAGTCATCGGTTATAGGGACGAACAGCACTTACAGCCGATGGCTGACGAAGGTGAAGTTTGCTTATTATTTATTTTTAGTTTTTATCGAGAAAACTTCCTGGCCGGGACGATAAATAGTGGCAATTTTTTCATTGGATTTCGGAGAAACGCGCATTTCTCCATAAAATTTTTGGGGATAGGTTGGGCGATAGACTTGTTTTACATACATGGCTGCCAGTATAGAAAAAACCACAAGGGAATCGAGTAGCAAATTAAACAATTTCTCTTTTTTCATCTCTTTTAGATGTTGGTTGAGCAAAGTATATAACAAGGAAAAACAAAAAAATCCTATTTGAAAACTGGCAATTTTAAATAAAAAACGAAAACTTCTTGTTAAAGGCTTGATAATAAGTGGGTGTTTTTTTTCAAAAGTTTCATTATTAATTGAAAAATTAACCTTGTTTGATTATTTTTGATTTTTTGTATTCAAAATGAAAGTGAAACTTTTAAAACGATAACAATGTCAGTAAAGCATCAACTCGACGACATCGACCTGAAAATATTGGATGTCATTTCTAAGAATGCCCGTATGCCTTTTAAGGATGTAGCAGCCGAATGTGGCATTAGTCGTGCGGCAGTGCATCAACGTGTTAACCGCATGATAGAAATGGAGGTGATTATTGGCAGTGGCTATCACATCGATCCTAAGATGGTCGATTATCATACTTGTACTTTTATTGGTATCTTCCTCGAGAAAGGGGGCTTATACGAAAAAGCAGCTGAACAACTTAGCGAGATACCAGAAGTGGTTGAATGTCATTATACCACAGGTCAATATGCTATTTTTGCCAAAGTGTATGCACGAACCAACGAACATTTGAAGGCCATCTTGAGCGAGCGCATCCAAAAAATCCCGGGGGTGAGCAGCACGGAAACCTTAATTTCGCTTGAAGAAACGTTTAAAAGGGAAGTGCCTATTTACTAAGTTGCTTATGGCGTTGTTTCACCGTTTCGTATAAAAGAACCCCTGCGGCTACCGAAACATTTAAGGATCCTATTTTGCCCAAGATGGGGATGCGCACCAGGTGATCGGCAAGGCGCAAAATTTCTTCTGAAATGCCTTCGTCTTCTGAACCCATTATGATTGCACATGGAACCGAATAATCGAAGTCGGTATAATTTTGACTGGCTTTTTCGGTTGCAGCAAAAAGGGTAAGCCCGCTATTTTTCAGGTTACGAATACAGCCCACTGTATTCCTGACTTTACAAACCGCGATGTGGTGCAGGGCTCCGGCCGAGGTTTTGATCGCGTCGGCACCAATTTGTGCGGCTCCCTTCTCCGGGACAATAATGGCATGTACTCCCGCACATTCGGCTGTGCGGACAATGGCCCCAAAATTTCTTACATCACTTATTTTATCAAGGTAAAGGATGAAGGGGGTTTCTCCTTTTTCAAAAAGTTGAATGATGATTTCTTCATAATTTTGGAAGGGAACCGGCGAAAGGAAGGCGATTGCACCCTGATGGTTTTTGCGGGTGATTCGGTTCAACTTTTCTTCGGGAACAGCTTGGAGCGCAATATCGTGTTCTTTTGCCAGGCCTGTAAGTTCGCCGATTAGTTCGCCAGAAATACCTTTCTTAACCATCAGTTTATCGATGGTTTTTCCTGAGCGGATGGCCTCGATTACAGGCCTTATGCCAAAAATAAATTCGTTCGTGTTCATGTTGACAAGTTACCAGTTTTTTTTATTTTTCCATTCTTCAAGTTGATCGTGAAGTGCTTCCCATTCCCCAAAGAGGGTTTCGAGTTTGGTTTTCACGGTTTCGTAACGGGTGTACAAACCAGCTTCAACTCCTTCGGGCTGGGTCAGTTGCCTATTGATTTCTTCCATTTCTGCTTCGGTTTCACCAATTGTATATTCACACTGTTCGACCATTTTTATCAAGCGGGTAATTTGCTTGTTGATCTCTTTTTTCTCTTCAAACGAGATTTCGTCGGGTGCCAGCATTTTAACCAATGTTCTTTTGTCCTCGGCAGCTACAAGGTTTTTCTTCTCAAGTTCCCTAAGACTTTCGATTTTTCTCCGGTTGATGAAATCGTAAATGCCTCCAAGGTGTTGTTTGATTTTCCGGTTGCCGAATTCGAACACGCATTCAACCAGGCCATCGAGGAATTCGCGGTCGTGAGAAACCAGTAATAAGGTTCCTGAAAAATCGCGCAGGGCTTGTTTGAGAATTTCTTTTGATCTCATATCCAGGTGGTTGGTTGGTTCATCCATGATCAGGAAATTCACGGGTTCGAGCATGAGCCGTACCATGGCCAACCGGGTGCGTTCTCCTCCCGACAGCACTTTTACTTTTTTGTCGACTTCTTCGCCCGAGAACATAAAAGCCCCCAGAAGGTCGCGTATTTTGGTGCGGATATCGCCGGTGGCCACCTTGTCGATGGTTTCAAGTACGGTGATTTCGCCATCCAGCAAGTCGGCCTGGTTTTGGGCGAAGTACCCGATCTTCACGTTATGGCCTAGTTTCAGGTAGCCCTGATGTTCAATTTCATTCATAATGATCCGGGCCAGGGTGGTTTTCCCTTCCCCATTTTTGCCCACGAAGGCCAGTTTCTCGCCCTGTTCGATGATAAGGTCAATCTGGTCGAGTACCTGATGGTTGCCATACCATTTTGAAAGCGATTTTATTTCGACCACTATTTTACCAGAACGCGGTGCAGGTGGGAATTTAATGTTCAGTCTGCTATGGTCTTCTTCATCGATTTCGATAAGATCGACCTTGTCGAGTTGCTTGATGCGCGATTGTACTTGTACGGCTTTGGTCGCTTTGTAACGGAAGCGTTCAATGAATTCCTCAGTATCCTGGATCATTTTCTGTTGGTTCCTGAAAGCGGCCAGTTGTTGTTCGCGGCGCTCGCCCCTGAGTTTAACGTATGCTGAATAGTTAGTTTTATAGTCGTAAATTTTTCCAAGAGAAATCTCGATGGTCCGGTTGGTAATGTTGTCGAGAAAAGCCTTATCGTGCGAGACCAGGATTACGGCGCCATTGTAATTTTTAAGGAAATCTTCGAGCCATTGAATGGATTCTATATCGAGGTGGTTGGTGGGTTCGTCCAGGAGGAATACATCGGGATGTTGAAGCAGCAATTTGGCCAGTTCAATCCTCATTCTCCATCCCCCGCTGAATTCTGCAGTTTCCCGATCGAAATCCTTCCGGGTAAAGCCTAGGCCCATGAGGGCTTTTTCGATTTCGGCTTCGAAACTATTTCCGCCAATTAGGTGAAGGTAGTCGGTTTTATCGGCTATCCTTTGTATCAGCTTATGGTAGTCGTCGCTTTCATAATCGATGCGCGAGGCCAATTCTTCGTTGAGCTGCCCTATTTCGTTTTCCAATTCAGTAATATGGTCGAAGGCGGTCATGGCTTCAGCGAACACGGTGCGGGTATCGGTGGTATTCATGGTTTGGGGCAGGTACCCCATTGTAACGCCTTTGGGAACGACGATAGTTCCTTCGGTAGGGGTTTGCAGACCTGCAAACATTTTCATCAAGGTGGTTTTTCCTGCTCCGTTTTTGCCCACCAGTCCAATTCGGTCTCTTGGGCTTACAATGAACGAAATGCTTTTAAATAGTTCAAACCCGCCAAAATTTAGCTTAACCTGTTCTGCTGAAATCATGAGTGGGTCAGTATTGTTCTTTTTCGTTAGGAAAATCGCAGCCTTTGACATCCTGAATGTAGTTGCCCACGGCTCCTTTAATTTCGGCAGCCAGGTTGTGGTAGCGTCGAAGGAACCTGGGCGAAAACTCTTGGGTAATGCCAAGCATATCGTGAATTACAAGGACTTGTCCGTCGACATAACGACCTGCCCCTATGCCAATTACCGGAATTTTTAGTTCCTCGGCAATTGTTTTTCCCAAGAGTGCCGGAATTTTTTCAAGAACAATGGAGAAACAACCGGCTTCTTCAAGCAATTTGGCATCGCGAATTAATTTTTCAGCTTCAGCATCTTCTTTAGCCCGTACCGTGTAAGTTCCGAATTTATGGATTGATTGGGGCATCAAACCTAGATGGCCCATGATGGGAATACCTGCAGTAAGGATGCGGTCGACCGATTCAAGGATTTCTTTTCCCCCCTCAAGTTTCACTGCATCGGCATGGGTTTCTTTCATGATCCTGATGGCTGATTGTATGGCTTCACGCGAGTTCCCCTGGTAGGTTCCGAAGGGCATGTCGACCACTACCAAAGCGCGGTTAACCCCTTTCACTACCGATTTTCCATGGTAGATCATCTGATCGAGGGTAATCGGAAGGGTGGTTTCGTTGCCGGCCATTACATTCGATGCTGAATCGCCTACCAAAATCACATCGATCCCCGCCTGATCGACCAATTTGGCCATGCTGTAATCGTAAGCAGTTAGCATTGAAATTTTTTCACCCTTTAGTTTCATTTCCGATAATACATGGGTAGTTACCCTTTTGACTTCTTTATAGGTCGACATTTCTTTTTTGTATTGATTTGGCCACAAATTTATGAAATATTGGAAACTTAGCCGGACAAAAGAAACAAAAACAAGAAAAGGGTGAGTTTATGAGTATCTTAGTCATTTTAATTGAAAAACTTCGTTGTTAAACATTTTAAATAATATTTTGTTGTAAATAAAAAATCAAACATCATGAGTAATCCGATTATTGCTGCCAAGAAACCTGCAAAAGTTCTTTTAGAACCTGGGAAATATTTCTGGTGTGCTTGTGGTTTAAGTCAGAAGCAACCATTTTGTGACGGTTCGCACCGCTCGACCGATATCTCTCCAATGGTATTCGAAGTTACCGAGAAACGGGAATATTACCTTTGCCAATGCAAGCAGAGTAAGAAAAAACCCTTTTGCGACGGAACACATACCGGACTTTAGCCCTTTTACAACTGATACGAGCAGCTGATCCCAACAACATGAGAATCGGTAGGGTAAGCTATATTAAATTCATTATCGAAGAGATAATAGAATCCTAAATCGGTTTTCTTATTGAGTCGATATTCAATACCTGCTTTTAGTCTAAGCTGGTTGATTATTGAACTTCTGGGATGGTTGATGTGATAATAAAATTCGCAGGCTACTTCGGGAGTGATGGGTTTACCAAACCATTTGTATTTTAGGGTTAGTGAATTTCGGTTAATCAGGTTATTGCTGGTCGACAACAGGGAAGTGGTGAGGTCATCGACCCCATACTGCAACGAGGATTTAATTCTAAAATCGAAATCATTGATCAAAAACCGGTACCTGATGTAGCCACTTCCACGATGTTTTAGGGAATAGTTGCCTTTTGCCGATCGGTCGTACATGCTTCGCCAGGCCATACCCATCCTGAGTTTCTTGTTGAAATTATAATGGATATCGGGTTCGACCAGCGATTTGTCGTAGACACTCATGTTGTTTTTAAAACGTTGTTCCAGTTCAACCGAAGCGCCTAAGTTTTGGGTAATATCGAACGACAATACAGCGCCCATCCTGGCCCTGAGATCGGTATTCTGGGCTTTTGCAGGTAAGGCAAGCAGTAACGATGCTACCAAAAGGTAAAAAGAAAAGCAGGAAAGTTTAATCATCATCTCCATCGTTCGTGCCGTTGACATCGTCGGCCAAATTTTCTCGGTTATTACTTTCGAAATAGTAGATGTTGATGCGGGCGGTATCGCGGAGAAAGTCGATCTTGCCAATTTCAACTCTATTGATTTTCAATCCAGTACGTTCTTCGAGGTCTTTGATCAATTCGCCACGGTTTTGGGGTTTGATCAATTCAATTTTTTCATATACAATGGCTTTGATCGATTCGTGACGAAGGCTTAACAGGCTTTCCAAAAAGTAGGTAAGCACCACCAGCGCGAGGTTGGTAAATAACAGCTCGGCATAGCTTACTTTCTTGTTGGCCAAGGCATTGATTACTGAGATTCCGATTACCAAAAAAAGATAGGTCATTTCTTTGATGGGCATCTGTAGCGTCCGGTACCTGATAATCCCGAAAATAGCAAACAAGCCAAGGGCAAAACCCAGTTCTAACTTTACATTTTCGAGCAGGAAGCACAAAAGGAAAATCACTGCTGAAATCAGGAAATAAGTAAAAAGGTAATCTTTGCGACGTTGTTTCCGGTAGTATAGAAAACGAACGATTACCAAAATAACGATGAAATTCAGTGCAAAACGCAGGATGAGTTCCGAGAAATCGACCACGTCGATAATTTCAATGCCAAATAATTCCATAATTAAAGTTTGTTAAGAATGATTAATCATGAGTTTTTCAATAGTTTTTAATCTGGGTTTAAAGAGGTTGCTTTTTACTTCATGGTTAAGCAGGGCAGTACCCACGCAGTATTTGCTGAAACCGCTTTGCCTGATCCTGAGTTGGTTGATAAGGGTGGTGAAATCGCCACGGCGATCGTCGCGGCTGCATTTGACTTCAGCGATGCAAATTCCCGGGCAGAGTTTGCCAGTGCCATTGTTCAGGTTAGTGAATTCAAGCTGATAGTCGATGGTTACCCTTTCCTTGAAATTGTGGTTAACCAAGGTAAGCCTGATGAAACGGTTTCCCAGCATGGGGAGCAGTTCGTCGGGGTTATAGGGAGTGTACCTGCTCAGGAAGGCGCTGTTGGTTTCACTGTTGATTGGTTCGATTTTAATATCTCCACCGATCCTGGTTTTTATGGTTTCCCCCTTATTATTTTTTCTTTTTACTTCAAGAAACTCCTGTTTGGAATACACATAGTTGCGAAGCCTGATCTTATGCCGGTTACTCCTGCCATTGTGATGTACATGGAACATCCGGTAATCGGCGGTGTCGAAGTACGTGGTTTCGTAAAGCTGCTCCCTGTGGCTATCGATTTCGAGGATCCTGAAATTGCCGATTGCCGTTTCGAGCAGGGAAGGTAATTTGGCTAATGGGAAAACGTACTTTGAATCGAGCCTCCGCATCAACTTCACCGAATCCATCTCCTTCAGGCTGATGGGATCAAATTGTTCAACCAGTGTTAAAATATTACTTTCTAAGTTCATATTTATAAGTACGTTTCTTTAGTACTCTTCCTTTTTGGTCATAATAATTTCTTTCGGTGCGAAAGCCGTTTATAAAAGTGTCGACAAAGTGTTCTTTGATCTGGCCTTTGGCATCGTATTCGATCGACTCGATCAGGTTGCCTTCACTGTCGTACTTATATTTGAACCAAAGATCGATGGTTTTTCCCTGGTCTTTGTATTCTTTAATCTCGACCAGGTCGCCTCGGAAGTTATAGAATTCTTCCTTCCAGAGAGATGGGGTTTTTTCACCGTCCTCGAAATCTTGTTGGTAAATTCGTTTTACTTCAATTCCTTTTTGAACGATTTCTTTCGAATTTTGGGCCGAAAGAGCGCTGGCCATGGCTATCAATACAAATAAAAAACAGACTCTTTTCATCATTCTATAATTTTTTTGTTTTAAATATTCCCAAGTCGATAATCTGGCCGTTTTCACTGATGGTGGCATCCTTAATAACTGGTAACTGGTCGGTTTCTTCGGTTACATCTTCAGAGAGGACAAATACCTTGTACGGACCTTTGATCAGGTTTTTAAATTCGAAGGCACCGTCGTACGAAGTTCTTGTTCTTTCAACTGGGGCTTTCCCATTTCCGTACAAGAGAAATACTTCTTTGTCTTTTGCCGGAACCGTGTATTTTTCCTGCAAGTTGGGATAGCTTGAAGAATTTTTATAATTTGTTTCAATTACGATGCCTTTAATTAAGGCAGTTCCTTCGTCCCAATCGAGGGAGGAGAAACAATAAAGGGTGTCGAGGTCAAGGGTTTGATTTTTTAACAATTCAATTTCTGTTATCACCTCTTTTTCGAGCCCGAGATCGGATGAATCCTGAGAAAAATAATACAGTTTGTACGATCCGGGCCAAAGGTATTGAAAGTAAAAATCGCCTGTATAACTGGTTTTTACATCGTCGCCGACATTTTTTTGTTCGCCAAAAAGTAAAAACACATCCATGTCTTTGGCAGGTCGTTCTTCCAAAAGGAGAGAGAAATCCTGATTATACACTTTTTCAATAAGGCAACCTTTGATGTGGCTATTGCCCCCCGGTCCTTCTTCCTGGGTGCAGGCAAATCCTAATAACAACAGGATTAAAAAGAAAGCATTTTTTTTTGATACCATTTGTTTCATGACTCTTCTGTTCTGTAAAAACTTTCTAAAACGTATTATATACACTTGTTGATGAAATGCCCCGAAAGTAGCATTATTTCATATCGATGACAAATTATTGTTGTTACACATGTTGAATAACAGGTTTCTTTGACATTCATCACTGAAATTGATTTGCAGTACCCATTTATAAACGCAGGAGAAACACTATTCCCTACCCGAAAAATTTCGATGGATTGGATGCAAAAAAAAGCTGCTACAAACGTGAATGCATGTAACAGCTCAAATAAGATAATATGATTAAACTCAACAGAATATGTTGTTTTTACAATAAAGTTTATTGTCAGTCTACATTGTCGTGAAGGTAATTGTTGTTTTTCCTGAAATAGGTTTTGTTATTCTCGTCGATGTTGAGCGAATAGCGTGATACTTTCTTGTCTTGTTGTTGCTCTTTCTGGTTCATCATCATATTACGGCGCTTGTAGGCCGGGATGTTTTCCATTTGTTCAATCTCTTGTTCCGACGAATTGGCCAGGTTGTAACTAAATTCCACTTCGGGTTCCGGCTTGATTTTCTGGCTGGTTTGGGTGGTTTTTACTCCGGCATAAAGGCTGTCGTATTCATCGTGGGTAGGTCCACCCGATAAACGTACTGAATCGGTGTTTTTCCTGGGTAATACAGTCGATGTCTCGGTTTGATAAACCGCTTGTTGTACTTTAGGTTGTTCATTCAGTGTATGATACGTTTTTTCTACCTTTTTATTGGCCAGTACTTCGGGGATGGAGCTTGTACTGAAGCCGGTAGCAATAACGGTTACTGAGATTTGGTCGCCCAATGTTGGGTCGATGCCGTTGCCCCAGATCAGGTCGGCATCGTAGCCGGCTTTGTCTTGCACATAGTCGGTTATTCTGCCTATTTCGTCCATCGTAATTTCTTCTGAACCTGAAGTAATATTCAGGAGGATGTTCCTTGCTCCTTTGATGTCGTTATTATTCAGAAGCGGTGAATTCAATGCTTCTTCAACTGCAACGATTGCGCGGTTCTCGCCCGTAGCAATAGCCGAACCCATGATGGCCACCCCGCTTTGCCGCATCACGGTTTCGACATCAGCAAAATCGACATTGATGTAACCATGTACGGTGATGATTTCCGCAATTCCCTTTGCTGCTGTTGAAAGTACATCGTCGGCTTTGGCAAATGCTTCAGATATTTTAAAATCGCCGTACATCTCGCGGATCTTTTCATTGTTGATTACCAGAAGCGAATCGACCGTTCCTTCCAATTCCTGAATTCCCTCGATGGCTTGTTGGATTCTTCTCTTTCCTTCATTCCTGAAGGGGATGGTTACGATGCCCACGGTAAGCAAGTCCATTTGTCGGCAAGCCTCGGCAATTACAGGTCCGGCACCGGTGCCGGTTCCTCCACCCATTCCGGCAGTGATGAACACCATCTTTGTATTTTCACCAATCGCATTTTTTACATCTTCGATGTTTTCAATGGCAGCCTGACGGCCCACTTCTGGTTTGTTGCCGGCTCCCCTGCCTTCGGTAAGCGAGGAACCCAGGTGAACTTTAGTAGTTACTGGGCTGTTGGCCAGGGCTTGCGAATCGGTATTGCACAAAACGAAGTCCACATCTTTGATTCCTCTGCGCCACATGTGGTTCACGGCATTTCCGCCGCCGCCGCCTACACCGATTACTTTAATGATGGCCTCCTTATTCAGTGGCATATCGAAATTAGTCAAGATATCGTTTTCCATTTTTTATAAATTTATTTTATTCTATTTCATTGTCTTCTTCAAACAAACTATTGAATTGCCTGAGGAACCAATTGTCGATTTTTGTTTCTTTTTCTTTAACCCTTTTATTCTCGTGTTTTTTTGTACCTGAGGGAACCGGTGCCGCCATTCTTTTTTGAGGAGGTTGCGGGTTATAGGCAAAAGTTTGGGTTGCTGGTTCTGTTTCGGTTTGAGGTTCAGGTTCTTCGTATACATAAACCGGCTCTTTGTCCATATCGAGCACAACATGCTCCTGAGGTTCTTTCTCTTGAAGAAGTTCAGATGGATTGGTTTTGAAACCGGTGGCGATAATGGTGACACTGATTTTATTGCCCAGCGAGGGATCGTAGCCATTTCCCCAGATGATGTTGGCCCCTGAACCGGCCCTTTCCTGCAGATGTCCAATTATATCCCCGATTTCTCCAATGGTAACTTCATCATCACAAGAGGTGATGTTGAGCAGAATTTCGCGGGTGCCAAAAATGTCGTTGCTGTCGAGCAGGGGCGATTCGAGTGCTTCTTCCACCGCGGCAAAAGCCCGATCTTTGCCTTCTGAGAAGCCTGTTCCCATCAAGAATACCTTGCTTTGCGACATTACTGTATGCACATCGGCAAAGTCGATGTTGATGTTGCCGTGCAGGGTTATAATTTCGGCCACCCCTTTTACCGCTGTATTCAATATTTCATCGGCTTTCGAAAAGGCCATCGATGCAGGCAGGTTTCCATAGATCTCCCTGATTTTTTCGTTGTTGATTACCAGTAGGCTATCGACATTTTCTTTAATTTTTTCCATGCCGGCAATGGCTTGTTCATACCTTTTTTTTCCTTCGGCTTTC
>CAZSIK010000110.1:942-1255 GCA_964606515.1 uncultured Prolixibacteraceae bacterium | reverse complement strand
CGCGATGGTCAGGATGTTCATTTCACGTGCCAGTTTGGCAATGATCGGGGCCGCACCTGTGCCTGTGCCACCGCCCATACACGCGGTAATAAACACCATGTGGGTGTTGTCGGCTAAAACCTCCCTAATCTGGTCGATATTTTCGATAGCCGCTTTTTCGCCCATCTCGGGCATGTTCCCGGCACCTCTTCCCTGGGTTAAGGTTTCGCCCAGTTGGATTGCAATGGGTACAGGGCTATTTTTGATGGCCTGCGAATCGGTATTGCAAATCACGAAACCTACTCCGGCAATTCCTTTCCGGTACATGTAGTTC
>CAZSIK010000110.1:0-922 GCA_964606515.1 uncultured Prolixibacteraceae bacterium | reverse complement strand
TTGCTGCCTCCGCCACCGACCCCGATTACCTTTATCTCGGCCGATTGGTTGTTATCGGCACCAAAATCCAACAATTCTGCGGACATAAGGCATTTTTTTTATATTTCTGAATCTTGATCTTCGCTGAACAGCAACGAAAGTTTCTGCGCTACAGCTCCTCTAAAACCCAAACTGTTTCGCTCTTTCTTTACTTTCTTTTTTTCAACTGGTTCTTCGTTGTTGGCTTTTTCATCGCGCATGGCCTTTTTGAGCAAACCAAAAACGGTGGCATAGCCTGGCGAGTCAAGCACTTTTTCCAACGAAATCGGTAAACGTACCATGGGATACCCGAGCCTGACATCGAGGCCGGTTTTGAAACGGACCAATTGTCCAAGGTTCTCAAGCATGGCTCCTTGACCGGTTAATACGATGCCGGCAGCCAACTTATCGGAATAACCACTTTTTTCGATTTGATAACCTAAATAATCGACGATCTCTTCCATACGGGCCTGGATAATGTAAGCCAGGCTTTTAAACGATATCTCTTTGGGTTCCCAACCTTCAATGCCGGGAATGGTTACCAGTTTGTTCTCCGGGGCAAAATCGCCGATGGCCATACCAAACTGGACTTTTAGCGACTCGGCTTGCCGAAGCAGGATGGAGCAACCTTCGCGGATGTCGTTGGTTACCACATTCCCTCCGAAGGGGATCACGGCCATATGCCGCAGGGTACCTTCATAGTAGATGGCCATCGAGGTGGTGCCTCCGCCCAGATCGACCAGAACTACTCCGCCTTCCTTTTCGTCGTCGGATAAAACCGATTCGGCTGCTGCAATTGGATTCACGATACACTTAACCATTTTTAATCCTGCCTGGTTAAGCGCCGATTCAATTTTATTCTGGTACATTTCAGGGGCGATGATCAGGCGGAAAATCGCGGTCA
>CAZSIK010000109.1:0-12365 GCA_964606515.1 uncultured Prolixibacteraceae bacterium | reverse complement strand
TATAACCCTCAGCAATTTGTGCACTTTCTCGGGGTCGGTCATGATGGCCATCAGGAACTCGGTGGTCCCCATAAGGAAAGTAGCAATATTCAACGGGCCACGGGATACCGAAAACCGGATTTTGTGTCCGGCAGCTTCAATCGCACTGCGTGAATTGACCAAACGGTTGAGCATAAAAGGCAACAAACCGTCGGATTCGCAATTGGGAACAGTCAGTTTATCGATATCGTCGATTGAGTGAATGATTTTCTCAGCAAAAGGAAATTCATTTTTCCAGAAAATACACTTGGCACCAAAAGCCGAAGGTTCGGTACACATTCCGTATTCGCTCCAGAAACCCGGCAGAAACATCACCTCAGGGAAAGTGTCGATGGCTGCCAGGTTGGCCTTGAGCCACAATTCATCGCTGGTAAAATAATCGAGAATTGAAATACCGTACCAGTTGGGCAACCAGGGACAATCGATGATAAAACCTTTAGGTAAGGTAGCTTGTTCTTTTCCCTTCAGTACCTCAAGCAGTTCGTTCCATTGATGGTCAGTCATAATGATAAGATCAAATTGGTTAAAATGTTATTGCATTTACAGGTCGAAAAATAATCTTTTATCCTGCAACAAAGCATGCAACCCTTATCAGAATTTAAAGTTGAAGCCCACGCCAAAAATCTCCTTGAATTGAACCCTGGCTTCGGTTTCTCCGGTAGTGCTTTCTTCAACAGGGAATTTAATGTCGTAATCGTAAATAAGATGAGTATTGAGCCTGACACTAAGGAACTTGTTCACGTTCATGATCAAACCCAGTTTCCAATCGACATCAATTCTTTGGGGATCTTTCAAATAGTTTGAGAACAAGCCCAGATCGGTATCGAGGTTCACGTTTTTCATGATTTCCCTTTTCAGGTTGGTCCTTAAGGTAGCACCCAACTCCATGCGGCTGTTTTTCCCTGCTTCAACGCCAAATTTTCCATCCAGATCGGGATCGGTAACGATGGTCATTTTCCCAGAAAGGGGCGATAAGAAAAGGGTAAATTTATCACTGGGCTTGTAATCCATCCCTATTGATAAAGTAAGATAAGCCGGGGCAAATAAATTCGATGCTTTTATCGTATTCAGCTTATCGGAATAACCAGGGGTAAATTGTGTTTTAAAACTACCCAATACGGCGTAGTACCATTTATTTGATGATTGGATCCCCAATTTCGATTGCAAGTCAATGATGTCTTCAATTTTCTGCAAGGGGGGTTCTTCAATAAAAGAAAGCCCATAGCCCAGATCGAGTTTGTTATCCCAGGTAACATTCGCTTTTTTATAATTGGCAAATACCTTGAATTGGGCAACACCCGAAACCGCATCCTGCCCACCAGCTGCCCAATTCGACAAGCTAACCTGGGTGAAATTCAACCCGAAGGTTCCTCCTTTAGTCCAGTAAGTAGTATCAACAACATTGGCCAACGAAACACTTAACAAACTAAAGAACAAAATTATAAATACACAAACTTTCATTTTCATATTGGTAATTAATTATTTTGAGACGAAATTTAAACAAAAAAAAGAATAAACAAAAAAAAAGGACAGAACTCGTGTCCATCCTTTAAAGAACTAAACCAACTAACCAATAAAAACTAACCAAATAATAAATAATGAAAACCAAAACTGATGCAAAGATATGCTGCAAAACATACATAAAAGTTACGCGAACGTTAATTTTTATGCTGAACAGCATATTTTTTCAAAATTAGTCCTTCTTGGTGAAGACCGCGACCGTCCATTTATTTCTTGTAAGCGAATTCAATAAAACTAAAGATAAAGAATTGGCTTTATGGCTAATATCATTTAAGTCTTCTTCATAAAAACCACTCAATAATAGCAACCCATCTGGATTCAGCACAGAATTATAGCTTGGCAGATCGTTCAACAGCACATTTTTATGGATGTTGGCAAAGATAAGGTCGAAATGTTGGTTGGTAAGCAAAGCCGCATCCCCCAATCGGGCTTCAATATTGAGGCATTGATTCAGCTTAGCGTTTTCCACCGTGCTTTCGTAAGCCCATTGGTCAATGTCGATTGCGGTGATCCTTTTTGCCCCCTTCATCGAAGCAAGCATCGCGAGTATTCCGGTACCACACCCCATGTCGAGAATTTGTTTTCCCTTGAGGTCAAGCCCGAGCATGGTTTCAACCATCATGGACGTAGTTTCATGGTTTCCAGTACCAAAGGCCATCTTAGGTTCAATAACTATTTCGAATTCAGCATCAGGGTAAACTTTATGAAAGGGAGCCCTGATCAAACAGGTACCAGCAATGAGGAGCGGTTCAAAGTAGTTCTTTTCCCATACTTCATTCCAGTTTTGGTCGGCGATGGTTTCGGCACTCCAGGTTACCGAGAACAAATCATTAAGACCCAAACCGGCCAATTTGGCCTCATCCCATTCTTTAGCAGGGATATACGCTTCAATATCGTTTGTGTTTTCAACAAAACTTTCAAATCCAAGCTCACCCAATTCGGCCATTACAATATCCCGGTTGAGTTGATTATCTGGCGAAATAACCAGAGAAACCTTTTGGTAATCCATATCTTTTCATTTTTGGCTGTAAAGGTAATTAGTTTTCAACCTGATTCAGCTTATAAAACTAAGTGAAAATGCATGATAAACAATCAAGATAATTTTATCGTACACGAACAAAAGTTCCCCCGATTGTCCCTGTTTTTTTTCTCAAAACAATTCGCTAACACTATTTTCGTTTATACTCTCTGAAATATTACTTTTGCAGCGCAATGAAGGGATTTTTACTTATCATAACCTTAACCATCTTGATGGCCTCAGGTACACTGGCCCAAACCAGTAACGCGACTTTGCACGGCACGATCGTGAACGAGAAAGGAGTGCCCATGGAAATGGTTTCGATTGCCCTTCGTGATTTTCCGTTCGGTACAACGTCTAAAAAAAATGGTGAATTTAATCTGAGTGTTCCTTCGAACCGAAATTTATCCGTGGTTTTTTCTTATCTCGGTTATGAGATGGTTGAAAAGGAAATCAGGTTGGAGTCGGGTTCCCGGCTGGAAGTCAACATCACCATGAAAGAGACCAGCAGGGATGTTGGAGAGGTGGTGGTAACCGACAGGAAGCAGGTTACCGGAAACATCACCCGTATCGATCCCAAGATCCTCCAATCTGTTACTGGTGTATCCTCGGGCAGTATGGAGGGCATTCTCACAACCCTTCCCGGGGTTATTTCGTCGAACGAACTCTCGAATCAATATTCGGTGCGTGGAGGCAGCTTCGACGAGAATCTGGTTTATGTCAACGATATTGAAATTTACAGACCCTTCCTTGTCCGATCAGGTCAGCAGGAAGGCATGAGCTTTGTTAATTCCGACATGGTTTCCTCGGTTGAATTTTCGGCTGGAGGGTTCGATGCCCGGTTTGGCGACAAAATGTCGTCGGTATTGAACATTATTTACAAGAAACCCAATGAATTCAAAAGCAGTATTTCGGCTAGCTTGTTGGGGGCAACGGCACAGTTTGAAGATGCCAGCAAGAATGGCAAACTCACTTACAACATGGGGCTGAGGTACAAAACCTTCCAATACCTGTACGGAACGTTAGGTGAAGTTGGCGAATACAGGCCCCGTTTTCTCGATTACCAGGGATATTTCACCTACAGTTTCAATAAAGCCTGGGAATTGGGCCTTTTAGGTTCAGTTTCGCTCAATAATTACACCTTTGTTCCTCAGTCGAAAAGCACCGATTTTGGAACCTGGAGCGAAGCCCGTAACCTGATGGTGTATTTCGATGGACAGGAAGTCGACCTATACCAGACCAACACCCTGGCCCTGTCGATACACTTCCAGCCCAACCCCAATTTCTACCTGAAACTGATTGCTTCGGCCTTCAATACCCACGAGGAAGAAACCTTCGATATTATTGGCTACTACAATTTTAACGAACTGGGGCGTCAACCCGGCACCGAAGAGTTTGGCGACAGCATCCTGAACCTTGGGGCCGGAATGTACCATGAGCATGGCCGTAATTTTATCGATGCCGAAGTATTGAACCTTACCCACAAAGGAGGATTGAAACTGGGAAACCACCTGTTACAATGGGGGGTAACCTTCAAACAGGAATACATCAGCGACAGGAGCAAGGAATGGGAATACCGCGACTCGGCAGGCTACTCCCTGCCCTATTCCGACACAAAGGTTGAGCTCTATAAAAGTTCACGTACCCAATACTCGCATACTACCAACCGGTATGCCGGTTTTATCCAAGATTCGTACCAGTTTGCCACCGGCTTTGGTGAGGCAATGGTTACAGCAGGGTTAAGGGCCCATTATTGGGATTTCAATGGCAAATGGACTGTAAGCCCGAGGGCTTCGGCAACTCTTCGCTGGGGCTACAACCATAAAGTCGAATCTCGGCTTTCAGCAGGATGGTACCATCAACCGGCTTTTTTCAGGGAATTGAAGGACCTTGCAGGCAATATCAACTACAACATCCCCACTCCCCGCTCCTTTCAGGTAGTTGCCGGCACCGATTACAGTTTTATAGCTTGGGACCGGCCTTTCAGGCTGACCGGCGAACTGTATTACAAAGCCATGAAAAACCTGATTCCCTACCAATATGAAAATGTCAGGATACGCTATCTTTCCGATAAAATTTCGGATGGCTTTGCTACCGGTGCCGATTTGAAAATCAACGGCGAATTTGTGAGTGGTACCCAATCATGGGCCAGTATGTCACTCATGGGGACCTACGAAGATATTGCCAACGATGGTCATGGATACATCCCAAGGCCATCGGATCAACGGTTTAAATTCAGCCTCTTCTTCCAGGATTATTTTCCACTCGATCCCAATTACCAGATGAACCTTACCGGTCACCTGATTACTGGCATGCCTTATGGTCCACCCAAAACCGATAGATACTTACACACAGGAAGAATCAAGGCTTATCGCAGGGTAGATATCGGTTTTAGCCGCACCCTGGTAGGCAATGGCAGCAAACGGGTGAAATGGGATTTTATCGACAAATTGCACTTACAGGAATGTACCATCAGCCTGGATGTGTTCAACATCATCGACATTAAAAATGTTTCGTCGTATACCTGGATTGCAGATTTTGCCGCGACTTATTACCCGGTACCCAACGAGCTTACGGGAAGGTTGTTTAATATTCGACTGAATGCTACTTTTTAGAGTGAAGCCAACACATCGGATTCTACAATAAAACGACCGCTTGTGTTTTGTTCTGCCAGTTTTTGCATTGCCCGGGCAACCTGGCTTCCTTTAATGGTTCTCATTTTCCGGAGTTTACCGATCATCAGGGGTTGAAAAGCTTTATAGACGTAGTAGCCCGCTTTTTCGGCAAAACGAAATTCCGCTCTATTGCCAACGAGCAACGAGGGGCGCAAAAAATAAACAGCAGGCACTGAGAGTTTGGAAACCTGTTCTTCCATTTGACCTTTGGTGCGCATGTAAAAGGATGTAGAACGCGGGTTGGCCATCTGCGAACTCACCACGAGGTACTTACCTATGTGCTGGCGTTCGCAGACCTTTCCCAGTTCAACAACATAGCGCAGGTCGACTTTAAGCATTCCCTCTTGCCCCATTTTCTTCTGGGTAGTTCCCAAACAACAATAGCAAACGTCGATTTCGTCAATAAATGATAAATCGCCAAGACGATCAAAATCAACAATACACACTTCAATTTTGGCATGGTTTACCAAGAGGGACCTTCTCGACAACACGATCACTTTTTGATAGTCGTAATTGTTGCAGAGTTGATTAAGCAACTCGTTTCCCACAAGACCGGTAGCCCCGGCCAACAAGGCAGTTTTCGGCATATTCTTTTGCATTAGGTAAAACAAAAGGATCCAATGGATGGATCCTTTTGTTGCTATATCTACGGTAGGAACCGTTAATTTTTACGTGCAGCGTAAAATTTCCCAAAACGTTCAGGATCGGAAGTACTGATCATATCCACCCCAGCCGACAACATCACTTCCCAAATATTTTCGTCTTCAGGACAATTGTAAACCCTGATTTTTTTTCCTTGTGAATGGATACTGAGTACGGTTTCCTTAAATTTCAGGTATTGATCGAAGGGCATTTTACCCATTCCGTTCCATTCCAAGTCGTTGGCAAAATCGAGCCCGATGAGGGGCATAATTTTAGCATCGATATTTTTGGGGATATCGGCTAAGGTACCCTGGGCCGATGCAAAACCAACCCTTTCCTGTTGAAACACCTTCATTGGGGCGTCGCCAACAAAAATGATCCTGAGCTTTCCTTCCTTCCACTCGTTGCCTCTCCTGAAAGTCAGAATTTCGTTATACGGGCTTAATTGGTCCCAAAGCTTCTGATAGGTTTTTTTTGGGTCGTATTTTATGTGCAAGAAAAGATACATTTCTCCATCGTAATCGGGATGTATCTTTCCCTGGTTTTTCTTGTACTGACTGTAAATAGGCATCAGGTAGGCCGAACGAAAGGTGGGGAGGTTGTGTTTGGCACTGTCGGGCATAGTTTTGGCGATATATACTTCACCGTAGATGTACATAATTTCGGCCTCATAATGCACAACTCCTTGGGTAAAAGTAGAGTAAATATCCTTAGCTGTTTCAAAATGCTTGGAACAAACCATGTTTTGTACCAGAGGAACCTGGGCAAAACAAAAACTGATGCCTGAAAACAGGAACAAAACCATTAAACCACTTAATTTCCTCATCATCTTTTAATTTCTGTTATCTATTTCCTTTAAAAAACTGAATATGAACCGATTATTGATTCTTATCCTGAAAGGACAAATACTCCTAAATTAAGTATCTGATTAAATTTCGTTCAAATTTAATAAATTCCCTTTGAGAAAAAATATTTTTTCAACTTCATCTCAATTTATTTATGAATACCTTTCAACCGAAAGCAGAAGTTGAATTGGTTTTATAAGTTCACGATCAGCTCCGATAAATCCTTCCTCTTCTTATTGACAGGCACTTCTCCTGCAGGATATCCAATTGGAATCAAAGCAATGGGCTCTTCATCCTCCATTAACCCCAGAAGGGCCTTAACTGCTTTTACATCGAAATTGCATACCCAACAGGTACCCAAACCAAGGTCGGCAGCCTGAAGTACAAGGTGATCGGTAAGGATTGCCGCATCGATCCCGGTGAAATCGTTCCCGTCGGAAGCCCTTTTCCAGCCCATGGCATGCAAACCCACAACCACGATCAATACGGGTGCATTCCTGATCCATTCCCTGTGGTAACATGATTTTAGTTTATCCTGGATTTCTCCCTTTCTGGCAACATAGATACGACAAGGTTGAAAATTGACGGCCGATGGGGCTAAACGTGCCGCATTCACCACCTGAGCCAGTTTTTCTTCCTCGACCTCGCGTTTTGAAAACTCACGTACCGAGCAACGCACAAAAGCCAATTGACTAAAATCCATATACCGATGATTTAGTATAAAACACTTAACGTACTAAAGTCTTTTCAGTTATCTTTTCTTTCTTTCTTTTTCATGGGTACCAACACGATTTCGGACTGGCACACCGGACAAATGTAAATCCTGCAATTGGTACAGGCAAAGCAATTACTGCACGACCTTTGCAATGAACCGAGTTCAAACAGAGTACCACATGAAGTACAGTGCATTATTTCCTTTTCAGGCTTATTATCAATCGTTTCCATAGAGATTATCCAACAGCCCGGGTATGGGTTGACTTACTACCGGATCAAACTGTATGAATATATTACTCGGGCCAACCCAGTTCAGTCTGATGTTTCTTAAAAAATTCTATTTCGTAGACATACCATTCAAAGCAATACTTATCGCCAAGATCCTGGACCAACGTTCTGATTGCAGAATGTTGGGTAAGCCATATTTTGTTCTCTGAATTATTTTCATCGGTCCAATCCCTTGCCGGTTGACCTTCGCTTGCAAGAATCTGGTCGATAAAAGTTTTTGGATTAAATAATTCAACATTGGCAAAAAGGTAATAATAACCACCAACCAATTTGTTCTCGGAGAAAACATAAGTCACCCGGGCTTCGTCCTCGAAATCTGGATTTGAACTCACTCCAAGGTAAGTTCCGGTAAAAACCACTTCGGTATTCCCGTTAATTTCGTATGAATTTCCCTCGTTGGGTGCTTCCTCCTTCACAACCGCATCGAATGAAGTACCCCATTTGTGCGTGTTGAACCCTTTGTTATTCGTCGAACTTTTACTTGAACAAGCTGCAAATAAAAACACAACAAAACTAATTGCCAAACACTTAACTAAAATACGTTTCATCTCAATTCCAATTATAATGCAGAAGCAAAATAATGAAAAAAAAACGAAACATTGTTTACTTCCCTTCCCGCCAGCAACAGAAATCTTTGTTTTGTTCGGTTTTATTGTCTATTAACAGCCTGATCCTGATTTCAACCCTGCGGATCTGGTCAAAGTCGTAAAAACCTTGACCATTAGGATTGTTTGCTTCAGGGTATGGATCTTTCGGGTCGATAATGTCGATTCGTCTTCCCCGGGTAATGATGATGATTTCAGCATCGTCGTAATTCACGTTGTTGTCGGGTAAAGCCACTTTTCCGTTTTTAAGATAACGATTGAATTCTTCAGAGTCGGTTAGCCGTTTGATTACCTCTTTGTATCCAAACCAGGCACGTAACCTCGAAAGGTTTGTATTCAGTTCGGTTTTGTCGCTGTTGATTCCCAGCTTGGTCCCGTTATTTCCTTTTTCATTGAGTTCGATACTACAATTCAGGATTTCTTCCACCGTTTTTGTAGTTTCGTTTACTTTTGGCGGGACAATTTTCACCTGTTCGGTTTTGAATTTGCCATCGCCAAGGTATTCACTGCCACGGTAAGCTACTGTATCGCCTATATACCAACCTCTTAACACCTCGCGTTGGTCGGAAACGGCAAATATTTCGACAAGGAGTTTGGGCTTGCTACTCCGGTGGAGGTCTAAAAAGCTGATGTATTTTTCCTTGATTGTATCGGTAAGGATTTTAAGGTTCTCATCTACTTTTTTGGCAAAATCGACATATTGCTCAATCCGTTCACGTCTGCCTTTCATCCTGCTGGTAAGAGCAGCATCGTAACCCGGGCGGTCGCCCCAGTAAAAATTATTCGGGTGAAGTTCAACCCATCGGGCATGGGCAATGCTATAGCCCAGCCTATCTTTTTTGTTGATCGGGTACAAGAGCGATTCCCAATCGTTTACCTTATAATCGGAACCACTGAAGTTGATTTTGCCTTCTGGGTTATAAAGGTCGCCGGTGGGAGTCACTTCATATCCTTCGTGAAGTTTCTTGAGATCGCGCATCAGGTTTTCAGTAGTATTCACTTCCCAGAACCCGGTTTGAAAATAAGCGATGGAACGGTGCTTGGAAGGAATATCCAGTACTTCGGGACACCTTGGCTTAGGATCCCATGCCTTTGTAATAAAAATAGTATCGCTAAGCACAGTATCACTTACCAGGTTAAACAAGGGCAGCCAGGTATTGGCGCTGGTTAATTGAGAAGAAGCGTTGGGCCCGTCGAGAACCTTTGAGTGGGCTTTCCTGTCTGATGGGTCAGCAGGGTTTGTAATCTCGCTGTACCCTTTCATGATGTACCTGGGATCACGGTCGCAATAATAAATTCCTTTGGCTTGCGATGCGGTGGAACCTCCTTTGATCTGGTATTTCAAACCGGAATAAAGCAGAAAGGAAGCCGACTCTTTATCAACTTGTTCCATCCTGGCCCCGCTCAGTTCAATAGTTGGGTACTCGATTTTTTCGCTTCCCGGTTTAGCACTTTTGTCGGCAAGGACCACGTTCATCCTGACCTCGAAAGGCATGGCACAAGCATAAATATCGAAACTGCCATAGCCACCCGGATCGTTCGATGACCAGAACAAGGCTTGTGTAACCTTTTTATTAACAACATTATAATAATAATACGGATAGGTTTGGCTGTTCGCATCGTTCAAGTCAAACTTTGCCATTTGAGGGTCGCACAGGTCGATCAGCTGACGATCGAAGGGTTTCAGTTTTCCTTTATCGATCAGATACCCCCCTTTCTCATCGTCGAGCTGAACCGGAACCTCGAAAATGTTGTAGCTTCCGTTCCTGTCGGAAGAAAACAGCAGGATACCGCGTTTCAGGGCCAGGTGTGGGGTAATGTCGTTCGAAGCTGAACATAATTCCTTCACCAGAACGGGTTTGCCCCATTCTCCATTTGAAAAGAAGCTATAGAAAATATTGAGTTCTTCGCCGGTTTCGCTTTCACTGTAAGCCCCTGATTCCAAATTGGCTTTCCGGTTCGACACAAAGAAAAGGTGCTTCGCGTTGGCCGATAAGGTGGGCTGCGACTCCCAGGTTTTCCCACCCGAAAGGGTAGTTATCGGTTTGGGATTGGCAAATTGATCACCTTTACGTTCAAGGCTCCACAATTGCTTAAACTCCTGCATGATCCCTGCATCGATCTGGTCGCACGAAAGGATCATCAAATTGCCGGCAAGGGCCACTGCCCCTTTGTTGGCCTTGTTGAAACCTGCGATTTGAGCCTTGAATTTGCTTAAGGCCTCGGGATAGTCATTCAGCAAAGGGTTTTCATCGCTGATCTGAAAGAGGGTCACTTCGCCCCACCCTTCCTTCGGACAGAGCCCCTGGCCAACAACCCGTTCAGTATAATAAAGCTGTTGATGATGATTGGTTCGCTTCGCCCCATACGACTGCTCGTCGGCCCTTGAGGAGGTAAGCCAAAGCCTTTCGCGGGCTCCCCCGTCGAGAATTTCGATAAAGGGCGCATTATCTTTGAACTGGTCGGTTTTTTCCTGAACCATGAAATAGGTTTTGCTCTGGTAGATATTCCGGTTCAGTTCCTCTTTCGAGGCGCTGTTTACCAGTGAGCCCAGGTTGAGTTGCAATCCAGAAGTTTTGGCCTCGGGTTGCACATTCAGGTAACCGGAACTTTTTTTCGGGGTTTTGCAGCCGGCTGCCATTACCAGAAGCCCTGCCAACACAATGGATAAGTATATCGGATTTTTCATTGTCTCACTGTTTTATTGTCTGATTGTACTTAAAGGATAGGCCACATAGAAACTTACAATGCCAATTTCACTCGAAATATCGGCGCCATCCATAATGCCATCAATATAAAGGAAGGCTACTTCACAATAACTATTGAAACTGATATTGTTAAAGTCGAAACTACTTCTACCCCCTTGTCGGTTCCAGATTACGTATACATCGCCTTTGGCAATTTTAATCCTTTTTGCCTTATCAAGTGACATTTCAGCAGCAGTGGTATACGGTTCCCAATAGAACTCCGATACTGAAGAAGTAAACTGAAACTGGTTGGTGGGAGAATTCCCCCTGGATGTAAAGCTTCCTGTTTTAAAAACCGTATTAACAAGATTTTGTATATCGTTTTTGAACTCGCTAGGGTTGCCGTATCTTGCTACCGGTTTGGAAGAAATATGAGTATACCCATTCGACAGACTGTTAACCAAACAAAGGTTTTCAGGTTTTTGTGGCAAGGTAATATTTTTAGGTTCATTCACTTCAAAAAAGAAGGAATGGGCAACATTACCAGTTGGGGCATGTGGTTCTGCCAATGTATCAACCTGTCCCAATTCCGGTTTTAGATTATCCTTTGAACCATAATACATACCTACAAGGTTATAAGCATCGATCCGATATGCCATATATGCCGGTTCCGGAGATTTATCGGAAATCTGGCTGAAAGCCATCATCTGGGTTGGTTCTGAAAATTTAATGCTGTTCTCTTTCACTTCAGTTTCCACCTTAATTTCCTGGCTACAAATGGCATTCCCCTTATTGTCGGTAGCCTGGAGCATAATGCTGGCTTTGTATAACGAAGGATGCATGCTTGTTATGTGACTCTGGATATCGGGCGTGTTGAATTTTACCTGGACCAGTTCGGGTAACTCGTTCGAGAGTGAAAGTGCCGCCTGGTTTAATTCAAAGAAGTTGGCATCAACCCCGCCGAGAGTGAGCTTCACATTCACTGCCGAGCACTTTGTAAAGGCAATTTTACGCCAAAGAATAATTTTTCTGAAGCCTGGGAAGAGCCGGCACACACACTTCCCAAAATACCGGTAACTTTATGCCTGATGGTGTCGCTTGGGCTCATGGGTACCTCCTGGCCCATAATCAGTTTGGAAGTTGTTCCGTTCGATTTGTGCAAGGAAGCAGGCGCTGCATCGGCAATCACGATTACCGGGCAAATATTCTGGCAACCAATGCTTCCGAACGAAACTTTAAACCGGCAGCTGTCGGTTTTCAACACATCGTTCTCGTTGTACACCGAAGCCGAAATCAGGAAAGTATCGAGGCTGGCCCCCTGAACATCGGGT
>CAZSIK010000108.1:0-12440 GCA_964606515.1 uncultured Prolixibacteraceae bacterium | reverse complement strand
AATGGAGTAAACGGTTCCCGCTTGAAACGACCAAGCTGATTAATATGTACGGTATTACCGAAACCACGGTTCATGTTAGCTATTATGAAGTTTGTCAGGAAGATATCGACAGCAAACAAGCATTAAGCCCGATAGGGGTACCCCTTCCTGAAACAGAAGTATATGTAACCGACCAACACCAACGGATGCAACCCCGAGGGATTATAGGGGAGCTGGCCGTTTCGGGTAGCGGGGTTTGCCTTGGCTACCAGAACCGTGAAGATTTGACACGGGAACGTTTTATCGACAATCCTTTTCGGCCAGGGGAAACGATGTACCTCTCGGGTGATCTTGGCATGGTCGATTTTAAAGGAAAGCTGATCTATCTTGGCCGCAAAGATCATCAGGTAAAAATCAGGGGCTACCGGATCGAACTTCCGGAAATTGAAAAGCAATTACTGAAAGTTCCGGGGATCAAGGAAGGTGCAGTAGTTTGCCGACAAAATAAAAGTGGGGAAAATTACCTTGCAGCCTATTATGTTGCCGAAGGTATCGATCGGAAGTTCATTGCAGGCCGCATGAAACAATATCTGCCCGATTATATGATCCCGGCCAGTTGGTGTGAAATTGAAGCGCTTCCATTGACCATCAGTGGAAAACTTGATCGTTCACGACTTCCTGACCCGGAACATGGTCCTTCCGAACGGTCAATCATGAAAGCTGAGACAGAAACCGAAGCAGCAGTGGTTGGTCTGTATCAGGAAGTCCTTGGGATCAACCAAGTTAGTATTTACGACAATTTTTTTGAAATAGGCGGTAATTCTTTAAAAACCATGAGCCTGATGTCGCTCATACATGCCCGACTGCGAATTGGAGTTCCGCTGGCAGTCATCTATCAGGGCCCCACTCCAAAGGAGGTTGCCAATTACATCGACTGTGCCCGCTACATGAACATTCAGTACAAAGAACATCCTTACCTCTTGCTGGGAGATCGAACAAAAACAGAAAATCTTTTTCTTTTTCCTCCAGCACTAGGTTCAGCTTTAGCTTATAGTTTCCTGGCTGAATTACTCGAAACGGCAAAATTGTATTCGTTCAATTATGTCGACAACAACACGACCCTCGAGCGGTATGTTCAGCTCTTCAATGAGCTGCAACCCGAAGGTTCATTTACCCTGGCCGGTCATTCAGCTGGCGGATTTATGGCTTTTCATATGGCCAGAGCACTTGAAAAAGCAGGTCGGAAAGTCGATGCCGTGATCATCCTCGATGCGTTCAGGGAACATAAAGAAGGAAAATTCCATAGCTATGAAACCATCATGGAAGGAGTTGATTTGTATATGGAGGCTAAATTTGAAGAGTTTGAAAATTCATTCATCGATATGGATTTTTTTAAAGAGATATGCTATAAGCAGGTAATCGATTATTATAATTATCTCTATCATGCTGAACGGGAATCGGCCCCCATCATTAACGCTCCTATTCATTTTTTAATTGCAGAAAACCATTACGACCGAGAAGAAAACTGGTCGGTGGCCACACTCGGTGGGGTAACTACCTACTATGCAAAAGGAGTACATGGAAAGATGGTTGAGGAACCCTGGGTCAGGGAAAATGCCCGGCTGTTTGACCAAATTATTAAAGTAGCAAAAAATAACTTGACACAACAAAATGAACGAGAAGGAACAAAAACTACAAATCAGGGAGAATAAGAAGAAGCTGACCCGTATGATGCTGAAATTTCCGGTAAAAACAGTCAAAACCTTTGTGAACAAAACCCCGGCAGATCTTTACCAAACCCTGAACCATGGCATTAAGCCCGAGTTCTACACCGACTTAAGCCGACCTTTATGGCTTAATTTCGGCTTTTGGAAGACAGCAAAAACCTATACAGAAGCTTGTGCCGACATGGCTCGTCAGGTTGCCGAAGCAGCCAGGCTTAACGAACAATCGGTTCTGCTCGATGTTGGGTTCGGATTTGGAGAACAAGACCTGCTTTGGGCCCGGGAATATAATGTGAAACACATTACCGGGTTAAACATCACCCCGTTGCATGTGAAAGTAGCTTCAGACAGGGTGAGTCGTGCTGGTTTGGCCGACCGGATCGAACTGGCCTTAGGCAATGCCACCGAAATGAAGTACCCCAACGAAAGCTTTAACCGGATAACCGCTGTGGAATGTGCTTTTCATTTCAACACCCGTCGCGACTTCTTCAAAGAAGCCTACAGGGTATTAAAACCCGGTGGTTATATTGGTTTGGCCGATTGCCTGCCGCAGCCCGGCAAGAAAAAAGACTTCTGGTACCGTATGGCCAGCAAGCAGATGGCTATTCCGTTTGTAAATAATTATGACCTGCACGAATACAGAAAAGTGATGGAAGACATTGGGTTTTACGAGGTCAGGATTGAAAGCGTGGCTCAATATGTCTATCCGGCATCGCTTGACTATTTTCGACAAATGGGGCAGGGAGTGCCCCAGGATCAGGTGGTGGTAGAAACCGGACAAATCAATGCTACTATCGGTGACTGGAGTGCAACCCGGGGTTGGTTCATGGGATTCGACGATTATGTAATTGTTTCTGCAAAAAAGTAATGCAACATGAGAATTGGAATCCTTGGTGGTATGGGCCCCTTTGCTTCGGCTGAATTTGTGAAAACCATTTATGAAAAGACTGTGTTTAGCCTGGAACAACAAGCCCCTGATTTATTGTTGCACTCGATTTGTTCGGTTCCCGACCGGACCGAAAGCATTTTGGCCGAACAGGACCGAATTTTTATAGAACATCTCGAGCATAATCTTGAAATTCTGGCCGGTTTATGCGATCGGATCGTGATCGCCTGTTTGACCTCCCATTTTTCACTTCCTTACCTCAAACCGGCCATCCGAAACAAAATTGTTTCATTGATCGATGTTTGTGGTCGTCAGCTACCAACCGGTAAAAACCGTTATTTGTTACTTGCCACAAAAGGAGCTTATCAGAAAGAAGTTTTCAGACCTTTGTACGATCGAATTCTGTTGCTTGATCAGGAGGATCAGGAACAAATACACCAGTTCATCTACCAGGATCTCAAATATAACCGCGGATTTGAAAAATTCGCAACACTATATCACGAGCTCTACGAAAAATATCATTTCGATGGGGTTATCGCTGGCTGCACCGAATTCCATCTTGTTGCAAAACGAATCTCTCAACCCGATATCCACATCATCGATCCCTTGATGGGTGTTATCGGAGAACTATTTTCTTGAGGGGCCAAAGGTGAATTTTCAAATATAAAAAGACGATCCCCGGGAAAGCAGTTTTTTAACAAACGCCAACCCGGGGATCGTCTTTGCATTTTGTATCAATTGTTTTTAGGCCCAAATATCAACAATAAAATGGCGATCAACAAGGGCGATAAAAGCAATGAACCAACAAAGCTCAAGATAAATCCTAATTGCCGCTTTGCACCAAAGAATCCGACAATGATACAAATGAGGATATAAATTAAAACAAACGACAGAAACATAGTTTGTTATTTTAAAGCGATTAAGCCATTGTAGCTTTAGCTTCCTTGGCCATATTTTGCGCCACTTGTTTCCCTTCTTCAAAAAGCGTTTTAAAATAAGCTTTCATCTTTTCGGGGTTGAAGGTTAACATGGTACCACCAGCCTCAAAATGTTGGATGAAAATTTTTCCGACAGCGTAGGTTGCAGCACCGCCGGTTATGGCGAACGAAGCACCACTAAGCAAACCACCGATCAAAGGAATTCCTTTTAGAAGAGATGCGGCTCCTACCGAAACACCCACTGCCGATAAAGTTCCCAGCAGAGTAGCAACAATACCACGACCTAGTTCTTGGTTAAATGGTGTTTCATACTCTTTACAAAGGTTAGCCACCATTTTTAACTGCATGGCGCCAGTGCCTACAATTTCTACGAACGGAATCGGGATAATTCCAAATCCAGCAGCATACCACATGTTTCTTTTTACAATTGCATTTGCGGCTTGCAAATGAACACTTTCGGCCTGAACAACGATTACTTCTTGTTCAACTTCTTTTTCTTGATTTTTAGTCTGTTGTGCCATTTTTTTATTTTTTATCCGATAAAATTAAAACATTTTTTTTTATTATCATCAATTTATCTTTTATTTCTCTTCCCCATTTAAAATAATGGGCAATTGGCTGTCGGTCCCCATCAGAATAATCTTCGAGTTGTTTGAGTTGACCAGTTTTTCTGTCACTTCCAATCCCCTGTATTTTAAGTAGCTCACTCCTGAAATCCGTTCAAATTCCTTAATCCCGATCGCTTCTTTTCGTTTGCGATCGACTTCCAGGTCTTCCTGTTGCAGCCGGTATTCATAGGTCCGTAACATTTCGTTATGGGATATTTTTAGTTCTATCGCATCGCTGATGGTTTTGGGCAGATTCACATCTTCGATCAACAGATCGAGGCAATTCACATACCTTGCAATCAATTCTTTCGACAGAACATTATAAATTCTGATTTGAATGGCATCGCGATCAAAACTATAAATCTCGGTAGGAGAATATTTACTGAGCAATTTACGTATTACTGAACTGGTTTCGTGATAAACCACTTTATCAATATAATCGGGCCCTATGTACTTGTGTAAGAGCGCCAGTTTCGACTCTATGGGTTTAAAATGAATCGTAAAAAGCACTTCAATTGAAAGGCCATCTTCTGAAAGGATGTGAACTGTGTCGGAAACTTTCTGTATGCGCATGTCATATTTATAAACAATATCCCAGGGAAAAATCAGGTGGGTTCCTTCGTCAAAGGTCTTCATCTGGGTTCCTTGATCAAAGCGTTTAAAAAGAACTCCATTTTCGCCAGAATGAACCGTGACGATGATGTCGCGCCAGAAATAGGCGACAGCCATTAAGAAGACAAGAAGAATAATGAAGATGCTGAGTAAGTTCTTTTTCAACCATTTCATAATGAATTGTATTTTATCTGTTTTATTAATTGACCGCTTTCATACACGCATTTATCAACAAATTTTCCGTTGCGCATTTTGTATTTTACATCGCAATACGAAAAATATAGATCATCGTGTGTTACAGCCACAATCGTTTTCCCCTTTGCTTTTAATTGCTGAAGAATGGTGCTGTAAAAATATTTCTTGAATTCCGGATCCTGATCGGCTGCGACTTCATCAAAGATCATGACTTGCTTGTCTTCAATAATACTGATAGCCAGTGCCAGACGTTTTCGCTGACCGGTCGATAAGTTGATGTTTGAAAAAATTCCGTCCTCGTATCGGGTTTTATGGCTGAGTTCGGTTTGTTCGAGCAATTGATCTACGATGGCTTTATTGGCATCTTCATAACCAAACAGACGGTTCATCAGGTGAAAATCGGTAAACACCACTGAGAATAATTCCCGGTAAGCAGGCAGAATTGAGTCGGTCATTTCCTGTTCGTCGATAAAAAGTTTTCCAGAAACTGGTGTGTATAACCCGGTTAATAACTTCAGGAAGGTCGATTTTCCACTGCCATTCCCTCCTTCAATAAAGGTAATGCTGCCCTGGGTTAACTCAAATTCAGAAATAGGCCCCAGAATAAAACCATCACCATTTTCATCAAATCGGAACAAAACAGAATCTGTGGCCATTTTTTGATTAAAAACCAGTTTCTCGCTTGGCATAACCGGGGGCAGGTCTTGATTAATCGCTTCCTTGATGTTGTCAGGTATTTTCTGATCGAACCTGGCCTCGAGATTCCGAAGGTTTTCGATGGCGATATTAACTCTTGATATCAAGGGGATTACAATAATTACCGAACTAACTGGCCCCATGATAAACAAGATAGAAGTAATAATTTTAATCAGATTATTTGATTCGATTTCAACCAATTGGGGTAAAACGAATAATACTATTCCAATCAAGGTATAGAAAAAGGTCTGTGAAAAAATGAAGTTTACCGATTCGGTTCTGGCCGCCTTAATCTTTAAATCAGTAGTTTCGGTGGCGATATTTTTCAGAAAGGCGAACAAACTATTGCTCTTTTTCCGGTTTACTTTAATTTCCTTGAATCCTTTCAATAGCCCATTCATGGTATCCATAAATTCGAGGTCCTTCCGATTGGTCGTTTTTAAGGCTTCAAGAATGATTTTTCGTTTCTTTTCATATATAAAAGTGGCCAATATAATCGCAACAATGATGATGATAAACGATAACGGAGAAATAACCAGCAGATAAATTAAACTAAAAACCAACATGACGCTCGACTGCATCGCGTTGATAATCACTGTTGCGGCCGTTGATATCTGATTGGTTTCCTGGGTCAGGCGACTGAATATCGATGAAGATCCTTCTTCTTCGATGGCCCGCAGATCGGCAAACCTCAACTTATTCGAAATTCTGATCCTGACTCGTTTCAACGAGTTTTCGATAATATCGGAAGCTTTGAATAGAATATGCCGTTTGGTTACCAGGAATAAAGTGATGCAGGCTGCGAAAAACAAAAGGTTTGCAAACCCGGTGTCCTCTTCGCTGATTTCATGCACTGAGTTTATTACCAGAAGGATTAATCCGTTTGCAATTCCTGAAACAACAGCAATCCAAGCTGTTTTTTTTAAACTTCCGCCCTGATATTCGTGCTGGATAAAGGAAAGGAAGGGAGATCCGTTTAGTTTTTCTTTAAGGTTTTTTATCATATAAATTCGAACTAGCTCACGTTTGCCGGGATATCGGCATGCGAACAATAAAAATATTGTTTTTTTTGTATTGAAACAAAGAAGAGTTTATTTTTTTATTTCCTATATATGAATTACTTATCCATTCCATTGCTCAATTTGAAGTTCGGTTTTCGATGTAGAGTGCCCAATAAGTGCGGATAATAAATAATTATCATGAATTTTTTGTGACACAAAGCTATAACCTTTTTCGATGATTTCCTCTTTTAGGTCGATCGACTTCAGGTCCAGGTTCTGATCAAGAAATCCGACTCCTTTCAGTTTAAGATAAGCTTCTTTCATGGTCCACAGCGAATAGAAAGCCTGTTCTTTTTCCTCATCCTGGCTGAATCGGGCTATCTCGAGCGGGTGGGCTATCGTTTCAAGCAAGGGCATGAAATCGAGCGCTTGCATTCGTTCAACATCCAGACCAGCCAGTTCGCCGGTTGAAAATAGCACGGCAACAAGACCTTCGGTATGAGACAAACTGAACTGGCTGAAGTTGGATTGGTTTCCCTCGGTGCTAACTGGTCGGCCATACCGATCGGGGACCAGGCGGACACTTATGGGATCGGAAGGGTTCAGGATCGATTTCACCATGATGCGCCCCAACAAAAAATTGACACGGTCTTCGAGTTTCCTATAATGTGAAAACCGGAGTCTTTCCTCTGCTGTCATCATGTCCTTGCGGGATGAAAAAATGGCTTCGGCTTCCTGATAATTTTCAATGTGCTTGTATATAATCATCGGGAAAGGCCATGAAATCAGATAAACTCAATATTTCGGGTTCTGTTCCTCTTAGGCGGTTTTTTATTACAGTGTTGAAGCGGTGTAATAAGCGCCGGAGTTCATTCCATCCGACCCCTTTATAGTTCAGGTGCAACATGCTGTGAAAATCGAAGTTGTAGGTTGGGATTGATAAGGGATCGTTGATTTCGGTAAAAAGCCGCTCAAGATGGTCGCAAGCTTGTAGCGAATCCATCGTATGATGCGACCATTTAAAATTGCTTCCGCTTAGCCCGAATTCGGCTTTTCTTTGGGCGATAGGGGTCAACGGATCGTAAAACCAGAGCTGGGCCCGATAAAAGTCAAGTCCACTGCCGATAATAAAATCGCGTGTATCAGCCAGGGTTTTCTCGGTCTCTCCGGGAAAACCCACGATAAAACTGCCATGAGCAAGAATCCCGTATTGATTCAGCAACTTGATTCCCTTCCTGAACTGATCGACAGTAGCATGTTTATTCATGTTCTGTAAAATGGTGTCATTACCCGATTCGATTCCCAGGTAGACACCCGTACAACCAGCTTCTTTCATTAGTGAAACCATTTCTTCGTCGGCAAACTGACACCTGAAGTAAGAATGCCATTTGATGTTAAACTGTTCGCGGATTAATAGGTTTAGAAAAGCCTTAAACTTGGGTACCGGAAAATTCAGCGTATCATCGATGAAATAAACACTTTCGACACCACTCAATTGCTGAATGGTTTTTAGCTCCGACAAAAAGGTGTCGGGATTAACCTTTTGATAACGGCCCTGGTGATCGGGACAGGCACAGAATGAACAGTGGAAAGGGCACGAAACCGAGGTTCTTACATGCAGGTGCCGGCATGTGCCTTTGGCAAATAGTGACCAATCGACAAGATTCTCTTCAAGAAAATTATTTTCCCGCTTTTCGAAGGTGTATTTCAACTCCCCTCCTTTCCGGTAAAAAATATTGGGAACCGTCTGAAGTCCATTGCCAGATTGAATCGCGGAAATAAGATCAACAAGCGTCGACTCTCCCTGATGGGAATTCACATAAACATCGGCTTTGATTAAATCACGGAAAAGACAATTCACAGCTGTTTTTGATAAGGATTGAACCTGATGAAACACAAACGGACCCCCAACCACAATTACAGCTTCAGGATCGATCGATCGGATAAAATCAACGACCTCAATCACCGGTTCAGGCGAAACATACAAAGTGGTAATTACTCCAACTATCCGATAGGACGTTGTTTTTAGTTTACGGATCAGTTTGGGCTTTTCATTTCTGAAAGAATTGATGTAATCGAAGGTAAAACCCATTTTTGTCAGATAAGTTCCCAGGTAAGCAATGGCATTGCTAAAGGTTTCGGTCATTGAAAACGGAGAGATGGTGGGGCCAGCATAAAGCCGGTTAAAGATATCTTGAACAGTATGAGGTTTTTGATCGATCGTAACAAAGTTAAGGTTCAGTTCGCGGTACATTTCACTTTGCCTGCCATAACCAGCAAGCTGTGCTACATATCCTTCAATTGGAATCTCGTTATGGCCGATAAATAAACAGTCGGTAATTTCCATTTGGGCTCAGAATGATTTACTTCAAAATTAGCATAAAATTTTGCTTTCCTTGTTAAGCTCCCTTCATTTAAAATATTTTACTGTAAATTGCCAGAAAAAACACATGAAAAATAAGAATCCCGTATCCATAATCTATACAATTGAATTGAAGATAAGGCAATACCTTTTTGTGATCATTATTCTTCTTTCTTTTTTGTGCCTTTCTTTCAATTGTTATAGCAAGGAAAAAATAAACAAGCTTTGGAAGACGAATGGCACCTGTATGTGATCAGGATACGGTAATACAAGGCAAGACTTGATTAATAAAAGGGTCATCGGCACTTCAGTTTATGGAATTAATTGGATTTGGAACCATGCTCACCTTCTAAAATAAAAGAGACTGCCAAAACTGACAGCCTCTCAATTTTTTTTGAAATAACCATTGCTATGCTACTGCTTGGCCGATAAGGATGGCTACAAGCAAGGCCAGGATGGCATACAGTTCGGGGAAAACAGCCATGATCAGGCTAATGCTGAATACGTTGTGTCCTGCACCCAAACCAGCTATGCCATTGGCTGCAACCTGGCCCTGGCGTAAAGCCGAGAACAAGGCTACCACGCCCAGGCCTAAACCTGCTCCAAATACAGCACCAGCCTGAAGCCAGGTGATCGCCGAAGTTAACAGAGGGGCCAGCATAAAATAGCCGACAAAGCCGTAGATACCTTGGGTACTGGGCAAAGCACCCAACAACAAGTACTGCCCGAAGGCACTCTCGTTCTTTTTCATGGCACCGATAGCTGCACTCCCGCCGTACGACAAGCCAAATGCGCTCCCCATGCCCGAAAGCCCTACCATCAGTCCAATTCCAATGTAAGCTAATACAATAGGTTCCATAATGATTGTTTTTATATATATTTATTTTGTTTCTACCACTTTGCTATAAGGAATATATTTTTTACCTCCACCTGAAAAACCGGTATTCTTATAAAACTCTACAAAGGTTAAGCGCAATGGATGTACAAACGACCCTAAGGCTGCCATGAAAAAATTGATTGTATGCCCCACCAACAGAATCAAAACAGTAACGATTTGGCTTACAATAAGTGTATCTCCACTCAGGTCGAAGGCCAACTTATTGAACACGCTGCCCAATACAGCGCTCGACAGGCCTAAAGCAAATAAGCGGATGTAGGAAAGTACATCGCCCAAGAGACCGGTAACAGTGCCATAGGTTTCCCATAAACCTAAGCCCAGGTTTAAGAAAATGTTCTTGCCCGGCGAATTGAAGAATAAAACTAAAATGCCGCCGATAAGGCCTGTAATCAGCATCAGGATGTTGGCCAGGCCAGCATCGATCCATTTCAATGCCGACAAACCAAAACTTCCGCCTAAACCTAAAATCAAAACAATCCATCCAATGATCGATAAAGCATGGCGCAACCCAAACAGTTTAATGGCGCGGGCGGCTTTCAGGAACATGCCAAAAACGATTTGCAGCAGTCCCAGTCCAATCGATAGGTACATCAACTGATTTTGATCGAGCATGATCTTCTTTAGTGAAGTCAGCCAACTAACATTTAAATCAACAAGCATTATCCCGAAAAAAGTCCCCCCAATAATCCCCATGATTACTGTAGAAACACCAAACAAGAAACCCAGGGTCCAAACCGGTTTCATGTTGGGTTTGGCCTTTGCCCTTAAAATCAGGGTTGCAATCATCATAAGCAAGCCGTAACCGGCATCGCCCAGGCAGAAGCCGAAGAAGAGCATAAAGAAGGGGGCAAAAAATGGAGTGAGGTCGATTTCACGATAATCGGGTAGGGAATACAACGACCCGACCATTTCAAACAATTTGGTAAATGCATTATTTTTTAACAAAATTGGAACCTGATCCTTCACTGTAGGATCATTTTTTTCGTATAAAATTCCTGATTGCTGAAGGATATCGGTTAACGGTTCTTCCTTACTGTCGGGCACCCAACCTTCGAGCAACATCACACGGTTTTCGGCAATGGCTTCGGTGTTGAGTTTTACTCGTTCAAGATCAATGGTTTCGTTGGCGCTGATCTGAAGTGGTCGAAGTTTCTCTTCGCCGAAACTGGCTATCTCGTCTATCGTGTGGTTGTAATCCTGTAATTCTTTCTCAAGAGTTGATTGTATTTCAAGTAGTTTTCCTAATCGGTGATGAGGAAGTTTCACCAGGTCGGCTTCAATTTCGGGTGGATGTATGGTGTCGGTGATGGCAACAAAGTGTAACACCGAAGTGTGGTCGTTTATTATAAAGGTAAGATATTCATCTTCCCATTTGGCTTGGAATTTCGATTTGGCGACCGTGAAAAAATGGATAAACTTTCCTGCTTCTTTCAACTGGCCGATGAGTTTCCATGAAAAATCGCCCCAGGGTTCCAACTGGTTAAGTTCTTTTAAAGTACTTGTGAGTTGAACTTTGTGGTTTTCTATTTCTTGCTGAAGTTTTTCGACTGTTTCCAGAATCCAATATCCATCCATCCCCGGTTGGGGTTCTATCTGTATTTTATTCCTTTTCTGAAGCATGGCGGTTACCGACCGCACGTGGTTCATCAAACCCATTGCTTTTTCGAGGGTTTCATCTCCTGGTAGTCCTTCTGCTTTCTCGATGATATGAACCACCCCAATTTCCCTCAGGGTTTCGAGAAACTCATGGTATTCCTTGTGGTAAACCAGAAAAGCATATCGTTTCATTTTTACTATCATACGCTTTCCCCCTTATTTTGTTGTCGTTCTTTTACAATCTTCTGCGATGATTTGGAAAGGTTTTCTTCGTCTTCCATGAACCGTTTTATTTTCAGGATGGCATCGGAATATCCCGGAATTTGAACTTTCTCGAACAGGTTTACTTTTTGGGTGGTCTTTTTACGGGCGTGTTCAAGCAAGACGGTTTTTTGTGCAAAAAATTCACGTTCGATAGCAATTTCTGCCATTTCCTTCAACAATTCAATCCCGTCGAGGTACCATTGCGGGTGGTTGAACAAGCTGAAGCCCTTAATCGAAAAATCGATCCCGTCGAGAATGGGGATGCGAACCCCAGCGATCTTTTTTACCGACAACCTTACATCGTCGATATGGAGGAGGTTTGGATCAAATTCTCCCCAAAGGGCTACAAAGGGATCATAATCTGAAATTTTATCCTCAAGCAGGTTGTCCAAACGAGCTACTTCGTTTTTAGCTTTCTTTACTTCCAATCTCAGCGCACTTTCCTTGTTTTGGATGGTAGGCAAGGCACGTACCCTGACTTTCAACTGTTTTTCGAGTTGTTGAAGTGACGTTTTATTGAATTGATAATTAATATTCATTATCCAAAAGTCAATTTTTCCAGTATTTATCCACCAATTCTTGTTTGATGGCTACTTCTTCTCGGGTAAAGTGTTTGGCAAAAAGTTGCCATCCCGTATCAAGCATTTCATCGGTGCCAATGTTGACATCAATAGCCAGAAG
>CAZSIK010000107.1:0-12446 GCA_964606515.1 uncultured Prolixibacteraceae bacterium | reverse complement strand
TTTACTGAACCTTACCCGTACCAATAAACGCATCGACAAACAAGCCATCCATGAGTTCATCGACACCCTAAACATCGACGATCAACTCAAAAATAGGTTGAAAAACATCAGTCCACACAATTACACGGGTTTATAAAAACTGGTATGAAAGGGTTTATCACCTTAATGCGTCGGTTCTTACCCCCTTATAAATGGTGGGTAGTTTTGAATTTTGTTTTTAATCTTTTGGGGGCCATTTTCGGAGCTTTTTCATTTTTTGCCCTTAGTCCGATTTTGGGAATTCTTTTCGGAACCCAAGAGCTCGTAACTGAACCTGCAAGCATGTCGCTTTCGTTCGATTCGCTGAAACAAAACCTGTTTTATCAGGTAAGTAAACTGGTTACCGAATCGCCCGACATGAAGGTAAGGATTCTTTATTGGATCGGCATTTTCATGATCGTGATGGTATTCTTTAAGGTAGGTTTTACTTATCTGGCCAGTTTTTGTACCGTGCCGATCCGTACCGGTGTGGTACGCGACATGCGTAGCAAGTTGTATTCAAAAATACTAACACTTCCTGTAGGATTTTTTTCTGAAGAAAAGAAAGGCGATATGATGTCGACCATCACCAACGATGTATCCGAAATCGAAAACTCCATCATGAGTTCCATCGAGATGCTGTTTAAAAACCCTGTTCTTGTGTTGATATACCTCATCGTGATGGTATACATGAGTTGGTCGCTAACTCTTTTTGTTTTCATCATGCTACCGGTTGCCATATTCATCACGGGGAGGATTGGGCGTTCGTTGAAAAAACCCTCAAGAAAAGGGCTTGATAAAATGGGCGATGTATTGAGCACGGTCGACGAAACCCTATCGGGACTCTCAATCATCAAAGCTTTTACTGCTGAAAAGCAAATGGAAAACCGGTTTAAGAAAGAACTGCACGAATACCAACAAATCATGAACCGACTGATGCGGCGTAGCTTCCTGGCCCACCCCGTCAGCGAATTCCTGGGAACAGCCATCATCATCGTGGTACTCTGGTATGGAGGAAGCCTGATATTGAACGATAAAGGCACTTTACGACCGGAAGATTTCATGACCTATCTCGTGTTCTTTTACAGCATCATCAACCCGGCAAAGGCATTTTCAACAGCTTGGTACAATATGGAAAAAGGACTTGCATCGATGGACCGAATCGACAAAATCCTTTCAGCTACCAACCCAATTAAAGATCATCCCCAATCGATAGAAAAAAAAGGATTAGAGCATGAAATTGAATTCAGGAATGTTTCGTTCGGTTACCGGCACGACATCATCCTTCACAACATCAACCTCACCATTCCCAAGGGAAAAACAATCGCGTTCGTGGGCAAATCGGGATCAGGAAAAACCACCCTGGTCAAACTGCTACCTCGTTTCTGGGATATCGGGACCGGAGAAATCCTGATCGACGGGATCAACATTAAAGACATAAAAATCAACGACCTCAGGAATCTGATGGGTTATGTAAGCCAGGAACCCGTTCTGTTCAACGACAGCTACGAGAACAACATCGCCTTTGGCAAAGAACACTATACTCACGAACAAGTTATCGAAGCCGCGAAAATTGCCAATGCCCATGAATTTATTCAGGAAAACGAGCATGGATATTTGGGAAATATTGGAGATCTCGGCACGAAACTTTCAGGTGGGCAAAGGCAGAGGGTCTCGATTGCCCGTGCTGTTCTTAAAAATCCGCCCATTTTAATTCTTGATGAAGCTACTTCATCGCTCGATACTGAATCGGAAAAACTGGTTCAGGACGCAATTGAGAAATTAATGCAGAACCGGACTTCGATTGTAATTGCCCATCGCTTATCGACTATCAAAAATGCCGATGTTATTTTCGTGTTTAAAAAAGGAAGGGTGGTTGAAACCGGAACCCACGAAGAGTTAATCAAACAAGAAGGCGAATATTATAAACTCCATAAAATCCAGGCATTTTAATTATCTTTTTATCCCTGGCTGTTCAATTCTTTAGAAAAAAATGAAGAATTACGATACTTTATTAAATTTGTAGGCTTTATGCATTGTTGTGTGAACTATTTTTGTTTTTTTCATATCTATCAAAAAGGGGTGGAATGAAATTGAGGAATTCACTGCATCTTTAAAAGTAACTTATTGAAGGAATGCAAAATGAACTATTTTCTTCAATAATATTCTATTTCTTCTTTTAAAGTTTGCAATGAATTGTTATCTTTTGCTGGATTTGTGGGCAGGAAATAACCGTTCGGTTTTGAACAGTGAAAAAAGGAAAGTTATGAGAAAAATTGGTTTTATTATTTTTGTAATTGGATTGATTTTGAGTATCTCCGGTGAAGTATCGGGTCAGAATACAGTAAGAAGGATTCCCGGAAAATACCTGATGCCAATGGACAATGCCTCGGCCGAGATGCCTGGCAATAAAAACAAGGAGGGAGAGCTTTGGATTGCTTTTTCCGACCGGAAAGACAACCAATTGTTCAGCGATAAGTCCTGCCGTTCGGCTACGGCAAAAAAACTCGGTTTCATGCAAGCCATGTACGTGATAGAAGAAACTCCTGATGCGGTCAGAGTAATCGAGATAAATGATGCCGATCCACGTGGCAACCTAAAAGAAGGTGCAACGAACAGAAGCAGTTGGGTCAAAAAAGACAACATGCTTTTGTGGAGAACCTGTCTGAAAACCAGGGATGTAAAATTACCTGAATTCCGCGACGGAGTTTTCAACAAGAAAGCAATGGTGTTGAACATCGTTAGCGGCACCCAAAAACAATTCAGGGTTCCCACCTACTATGCACACCCTCGATGCAATGCCCCCGACTCGATCAACTCGGCCTTGGTCTACCAAATCACTTACGTGTACAAAGAAACTGAAGATGCCTATCTTTTGGGGGACCTTCCCCAAATCAACAATATCGATAAGGAATTGGTCTATATCAGGGGATGGGTTCGAAAATCACAGACTTCTGCATGGAACCACCGCATGGCCTACGAAATCAATTGGGATCCCAAGGCCGTGGCCGAAAGAAAAGCCAAAGGGTTCAAAGCAAAAATAAACGCGAACCAACAACCTAGTTCAGCCACAATTTTTCAGGAACCGACAACTTATTACTCGAACCGTGCCATTGGTGAAATCGACCGCTTCCCCGTGTTGGATGTTTTGAACGGGGTTTCTCGTGTTGGGGTTATAGGCGACCTGATCTCCGAAAGTGGGAAGTCTTTAACAAGCAAGGAATTTGCAGAAATTAAAAATGTAATAGACTCCATATCGACTGCTCTGCGTAACGTGAACATTATTTTCGTAATCGATGGTTCCAGCAGCATGATCCCCTATTCCAAAGCCATTCAGGATGCAGTAAAAAACACATGGAGGGAATACACTAAAAGCAAAAATAGTTACAAGTTCGGGGCCTTGATATACCGCGATGCATCAGAAGGCACTTCCAACATAACTTCTTTTACCCGCGACATTTCGCCCAATTACACCAATGTTACCAGCGCATTAAGCAAATTCATGATCGCCTCTTTGAACAAATGCAACAATGATCATGAAGAAGCTGTTTTCTACGGCATCAAAAGAGCAATCGAACGCTTCGACCCACCAGCAGGCGAGTCCAACTTCGTGATTCTCATTGGTGATGCCGGTAACCACAGCCGCAAAATGTTTACCGATTGCTCGGGGACCACCCAGTCCGACTTTTCATTTGTCGACCAGACTGAATTGTCCAACCTCCTTGTCAAGAAGAACATCAACTTGATTAGCTACCAAACACAGCACCATGTGGCTTCCGACATCAAGCCCTATTACGACAGCTTCAGGAACCAGGTTAAAAGCCTGATGACCGATGTGGCCGTAAAAAGGATCAACGACCCTTCAATTACAGGGAAAATGCAGGTTCTTACCCAACCATCGAAATCAACCTTTGAAATCAATCCTTCATTAGGCGTTTTTGGAACCTTCACCCAAGCCCCCGATGGAGGGATGATGCACCCGAATGTATTGGCCAAGGAAGTTCAAAATGGGTTATCCTTTATTGATCAAAAAGTAAACCAACACCTCGATGCCATTGCCGAATACGTAAATGGCAAATTGGAAGGCAACAACATCCATCAGCTATCGGGTTTCATCAAACAATTGCACCAACAGAAAATACCTGCCGACAAACTGGATATTGTATTCCAGAAAAGCGGCCAAATATATACCACCGGGTACACCTACCGAACAGAAAAGGGCATGGCCAATCCTACTTATCAAAGTGTGTTGCTCATGTCGCAGGAAGATTTATTCGCAATAAGGAAATCGCTCGACCGTATAGTGCCTACCGACAACATGTCGCTTTCGGCCAGCGAATCGCGTGCCTTTATTTATTACGGATGGGGCGAAATCCTTGTCGATATTCTGGGTTATTTCCCCAAAAATGATGAAGCAGTCGATACCCTTAGCCTCTATTCACTTTCTGCGATTCTTACCGGGTGGGGGGGGAAAGAAAAATTCAAATCAGTATTGTTAAACGACGTAACCAAACCCGATAAGTTTCCCGACGAAATGCTATACGAATACCTCATCGACTGGTGCATTACCAAGGGGCATATCCAAAGCATCTACGACGGGCAAAATTTGCTTACTGGCGATTTTTATGAAGATCATAAATTCACGATATTTTCAGAATACCTATTCCACCGTACAAAAGGGAAAGCACAAGATGACCCTGAAACCAAAACCAACTTCGTTAACCAGTTCAAACGATACGACAACGAGTACAACCATTACAAAGCCTCATTCAGGATTCCGGTTGGAACAGGATCGGGCTTAAAGCATTATTGGGTCGATTCGAGAATCTTCCCGCACAATGCAAAAGAATTTGGAGAAAAAGACATTATCGAGGTATTATACCCCAAATACGTTAAATAGCTGTTCATGTCGGACCAAACCAGTCAAGTCGAGAACCGCGAGAGCAACACTCTTTTTTATATCGAGAAGCTCTCGTGTGCCTACGGGAATAATCCTCCTGTTTTAGAAGCCAACAACATCAATATCCCGCGAGGGAAAATTACCGTTCTTTTAGGTCCTTCGGGAGCAGGCAAAAGTACTTTGTTAGAAACCTTAGGATTGATGACCCAAACCGTCAACCCCGAGACCTCGTCCATCATTTTCACCCCCACCGAAAACGATGAATTTAACCTGGCCGACATTTGGGGCGAACAACAGGAAGCCCAACGATACGACATCAGGCTGAAGTATTACAGCTTCATTTTCCAGAGCACCAACCTGATGCCTAATTTTACTGCTCTTGAAAATGTAGGCCTTACCGAGCTGATTCAAAACAAACCTGAATCGGAAGCCTATTTTAATGCCATCGAATCGCTGGTTAAAAACCTGAGTGTCACTAGTCTTTCCTACACCAAAAAACCATTCGAATTTTCAGGCGGAGAGCGTCAGAGACTCGCGTTCGCCAGGGCCATCAATCCCGAATTTACCGTGCTCTTCGGCGATGAGCCAACTGGAAACCTCGACCATTTCAACTCGGTGAAACTGATGCATTTCATTCGTGAATTCATCACGAAACAGCGCACCAACGTAAGCGTGATCATCGTTTCCCATAATATCCCCCTTACCCTCGATTTTGCCGACAGGATTATCGTGCTTTCCAAAAAATCGAGCGGTGTTTCGACCATCGATCCGCACTTTGTTTTCGATCGTGACCAGTTACAATGGGACACCTCAAAACAAAAACAAAGTGAAATACAAAAAGACATTGAGCTCTTGCTCAACTCCGACACCGAAAGCTATGTGCGAATTCTAACCCACCTCTCGGAGAACTCGGTCGAGGAGCCTTTCTTTTACGAGATTAAAGAGAGCATGAGCAAGTATCACAATCTGCTCGAAAACGACCCGTTGTATCCTGAAGAAAAAAAAATCGAGTACCAAAACTGGCTTGAAGGAAAACTTGGGGAAAAAGAACTGACCTCTGCCCCGATAAAAGAATACATCAGACAATTTGCTTTCGGGGAAAGGAAAAAGGCCGACATCAAAATCAACGATGTAATCCGTACTATTCAAGACCTAAAATTCAAAACCGCTGTCGAAGGGCAAAGGGATAAATCGAAAAGCCATTCAAATGCCATTGAAGATCAGGAACTAGGCGGAAAAAGCATGAATTGGGCTGCCATCCTTGGGTTTTTCCCTTGGCTGGCCTTCTCGATTGCACCATGGATTACTTTCCTTTCGGAAAAAACTCATGAGTTTCTGCTTAAATATTGGGGAAAGGTTACCAAGGGGGGAAAAAAGGGCATCGAATCAGATGAAACCGATTATCAATCAATGATCCGGTTCAAACTGGCCGATGTTATTCCAAGCCTGTTCTATCAACTATGTATTGCCTGGGACTGGATTAATGTAAAGTTCAAACTATTTGGAATCTATAAGTTGAAACTTTCATGGATTCAGTTCAATACCATTCCGCACGATTTCAAGCATCTTTTTTATCGCAATGAATCAAAAGCCCTTCTGGGCAAAAAAAATAAAAATTTCTGGCTGATCGTGATCATCCTGGCTTTTACCTTCCTGGCCATCGGTTTTTCAAACGGCAGCCTTAAATATCTAAAAGACAAGATGGAGGACCCATTTGTCCGTTCCTTGAATGCCCCAATATCGATTTCCAACAAAGGCATCATGGAAATCATTGATATCTACAACACCGATTCACTTCAGGCTAAATACAACTATGATTCAATTGTTGGGTACAACAAACAGGCCATGTCGTTCCAGGGCGATTTGCCCGACGCAGTAAACCGTATGTTGGAAGGTCGGTCAATTCCTTACGATGATGCACTAGTTTCGACAATTGTTAATCCTTCGATCAACCTGGTGGCCGGCAATCGCTTCGTTAGTGAGACTGATTACTCGATGATTGTTACCCGCACGATGCTCGAAAAAATTGGAAGTTCCCCCAATCCGGCATTCTTGTACCGCCGTGTAGGAAACCTGGGAGACGAACGCCTGGTACCCATTCCCGTGAGGGCCGTTGTAGAAAAACTCCCGGGAGACCGTGTTGAATTTCTCGTTACGCAACATTACTTCAACAACTACAACATGTTGGGCGACCGTTTCCTGTTTGCCGACAATAAAAAAATGTATGCTTTTATCGTGTTGGATTCTGCCTTCGTGGACCAATTCACTGATCTAAGCACTTCGTTCTTCGATCAGTATCAAACCGAAGGCGGTTTCCTTGAAGTGAGCGATGTTGATGTCTACAAACATCAATATTCCTACACCTCGCTTTACTACCTCCAGGTTTCGTTTTATAATACCGAGAACATCAGCCTTTCCGACATTGACGAGCTGTTTCAACAATTCAGGCAAAGCACTGAAATAGTTGAATTCATGAAGAAAGCCAAGGTTGAAGAACACGAGCTGGTTCAGGCGTATTATCCCAATCAGGAAAGCAGGGCATCGAATCGCCGCATTGACTACATTGCTATCAATTTCAACGACTTAAGCAAAGTAGACCAGTTTGCCGAGCAATTTTCGGCCGACTCGGGTGTCAAACTCGAAATGGCCAAACTGGAACAGATGAAGAACTATAATTTCGTCAGTAAGCTCACCCGGATCATGTCGATCATCCTCATTGGCTTTAGCGTTTTAATGATCAATATTTTCTTGTCAAATATACTCAGTACCCATCTGAACAAGATCAAAATGAACATTGGTACGTTCAAAGCATTCGGTATCGATATCAAACGAATTTATTTGGGGATGATGTATATTTTTGTGTTGCTTCCTCTTTTAGTTTCCTTGATCATTGCAGGTATCTTAGGTTATTTGGGATCGGTTTATTTCCTGATTAAGCTTTTATCGCCCTTCCCGATCGAACGAAATCTCTATTTCGATCTTTTTGACTCCTACACTTTAATTTCGATAATTGTACTTGTTGTTGTCAACTACATGGCATTCAGTATCATAATAAATAAAATATTCAGAATGTCTCCTGGAGATTTAATTTACGACAGGAGCAACAAAGCTTAATATTTTAGATTGATAAAAAATACAGGGGTAAACGAAAGCGCCGTGATTTCAGATTTCACCGAAAGGTCAGTATTATCGCCAGTGAGCCTAAAATAATCGGAGGTCAATACATTTTCGCGGTTAAATAAATTCAAAAGGGTAGCTCCAACTTCAGCTACGAATAATTTCGATTTGAATTGTTTGACTACCGATAGGTCGAGCTGAGAAAAGTAAGGAAGCCGGTCGAAGAGGAACTGTTCTCTGTTCGATCCTACCGCTTCAACAGGGCCCCCGGTTGCAAAATACCAATTTCCTGAAATGGACCAACTACGGAAATTGACCATCTCGGTCATCCTGATCACATGCCGTTGATCGTTGCTCGAGGGATAGAATTGGTCGAGATTGAAGCCAGGAACTTTTTCGAGCGACTCAGATAGAGAGTAGGACAATAAATGATGGAATATGCCATGACGGTATTGCATGAATAAATCGACCCCTCGTTGCAGACCCGAAGCAAGTACAGGTTCATAAACCACATATTTAAAGCCCTTATCGTTAATTATTTTGGAAAGGAACAGGCACTTTCCCTCAAGCTGTTTTGAATAAGCTTCGAGGTTGAACAACCACCCCTCTTTTTCATATTTCAAACCTGCAATATGATGGGTTGAACCAATAGTTTGTGAATTTTCACCAGCCAGGTACCAAATATTCCTTTTTTCATTGTCGATGTCGATTCGGTATGATTTGTACAAGTATTGCTTGTACTGCCCGTACCGATAGCTAAATTTAAGGTTTTCGATGGGTTCAAGCTCGAATCCTGCACGGGGCATTAAATTGAATTGGTTTGGTGCCATATTGTAATCAGCTCGTAAACCCACCTTCAGGGTTAAAATTGAAAACAAAGAAATGCGCCCCTGATAGAAAGCGTTGGCAACGGAAATTTCATTGCTGGCAGTAATCGAATCGGCAAGAAATTTAGATTTGCCATTGCTTTTCCATTCGCCATGCAAAAAATGATAATTAAGCGCATCGCGTGTATAGCCGCCTCCAAACAGATGAGTACTCTTTTCATACTTGAGTTCCGATTTCAAGGTGAACAATAATTCCGACAACGAGTTATTGTCGTAATCAACTTGGGTAAGTCCGCCCTTTTCAAGTTTATTCGGTTCTTTTCCATAATCGAGCCGGGCCACTTTCCCCATTTTATTAAAGCCAAGAGCGATATAGTTCGACCATTTTTTGCCGGTTTGATACCCCCATTGTGCGCTATAGCCCGAGGTTTTGTATTCGGTTGAATCGAAACGGAAATATTTACCATCGGTAGGAAAGAGAAAGTTTCTCACTTGACTATCATCACCATAAAGGTAGTTTATTGTAAATTCATTTTTCGAATTTGGTCTGAAGCTGACTTTAGCATTAATATCCCTATACCAAATTTCAGGGTTATCAACTTCACCAGTGAGCGCAGTAGATGGATCGGTACTTAGGGCTACTGTATTTAATGCAAGCTTGTTATATAGATAAGTGGGTAAAAAATGATTGATTGACTGACGAAAAGCCCCCGACAGTGAAAATTTTGGACCGAGGGGGATTCCCGCATATCCATTAATATTCAATAAATTCGCATTTAAATCAACTGTAGGTTGCTTTCCTGAACCGTTTTTCCCGTTCATGTCGATTATGCCAGCAACCCGGCCACCGTATTCTGCGCCAAACCCCCCTCTTGATACACTGACTTGCTGAATGTATTTTGAGTTCAATACACTCAGATTACCAAACAAGTGACTAGTTTCCAGAACCGGAATTCCATCGAGCAGCACCAGGTTTTCAGTTGGGGACCCTCCCCTAATACCCAGCCCGGGATTTTGACCCGAAATGAAGTTAATTCCGGGGATTAAGGTAAGCGAATTGACCAGGTCGTTTGATTCGAGCCTGGGCATATGGAGTGTCGAAACTGGATTAAACGCAATCAAACCGGCCTCTTTGGGCATTTCAAGTAAAAATTTTTCTCTTTTTTTAATGTTAATGGGATCGAGCATAACCGAAATGGGTTCCAGGGCCAGGTCGATCCTGATTTCCTGTTGGGGCATCAAAAGGGTATCCAATCGTTTGTATCCAAGATGAAGAATAGTCAGCAATGCAGGCTCGGCAAGTACCTGTCGTGTAAAAAAATAACCCATTTCGTTGGTTTCCAATTCACTTTTCAAATTCACCACAACCCGGCAATACCTCAATTTTTCCCCAGTTAATGCATTACTTACAAAGCCCGAAATTTGTGCATTAATTTTTGCAGACATAATTGGCTCTTTAACAATAACCACAGGAGTTTTAGGTTTGGGAATCTGCGTTATTGATTTTATGGTGTCGGGTTGGAGAATCCGTGGTTTCTTTTTTGCCAGCGGAGGCTCAACTGTATGGGTTTCTTGTTTTACAACCACGTAGGTTCCTCCGATCATGCGGTAGCCAAATCCATTTTTCACCAATACCTTTTCAAGAAGTGCTTCGATGCTTAAATTAGTAGCTTTTAAGGAAATTTTTTGTTTCGAGAGCAGATCGTCGTCAAACGCGAAACGCAAATTATATCGAGAAGATAATTGTGCAAGTAATTGATTAATAGGAATATTTTCAACTTCGAACGTAACCCTTATTTCCTGTCCAAAAGCTCCTGTAGTTAATGAAAAGGTAACGAAAAAAAATATAAAACAAGTAAGGACTTTATTTTTCATGGAACTGAATCGTTCTTGAATTAATGTCCCTTGTAAAATCTACGTTCATTGCAAGGGAAACGATTTCCAAACACTCTTCAAGTTTATTCAGTTCGATCCGCCCGCTAAAATTTCGTTCTTTTAACTCATCAGCTAGTTCCACCTTATAATTAAAACGCGAACCGATTAACGACATCAACTCGTTGAGCGAGATTTTATTCCAGTAATAAATTCCATTTTCTTGTTCTCTGGCTTTTTCCTGATCAATTGTAAACGGACCCGTTAGGACTCCGTTATGAAACTTGATGCCCTGTCCCTGATGCAACAATCGACTGTCTTGTCCCACAGTTACTTTAACAAGGCCTTGAGTACAATTGATCTGGAAAAAGGTAGAATCATAGGCTGAAACCGAGAATTCGGTTCCCAAAACACTCACTAAACCGCCACGAAAATCGACCTCAAAATTTCCACCTTTTTCGACCTTAAAATAAGCTTCTCCTTTTAGCTCGATCTTTCTTTCCGATTTTTTGGCATTATAGGCAACATGTAAACTAGAATTGGGGGCCAGAGTAATGCTGCTGTTGTCGGGAAGAACCATGGAACTGGTTTCTTCAACTTGAGTTGCTAATTCTTGTTTTATGGTCTCATCTTTTTCAATTCTGGAATAAACAATGATTAAGGCAAGAACGATGGCTGCGGCCGAGGATGCCCAAAACGACCAACCCAATCGGGAAGCATGTACTTTCTGCTGTTTTATTTCTAATTTATGTTGCAAACCGGCCCAAGCTTGTTCTTTTGTTTTTATTCTTTGAACCTGGTAATTATCAATTAAGTTGGATAGGATCTTTTCTCTTTCCATTTTGTTATTCTTATAATTTCCGATTCAATTTCGCTTTTAAAATTTTCATTGCCTTGCTAATCTGTTTCTCGACAGCCTTTTCAGAAACAGCCATATTTTCAGCAATTTCATGGTATTTAAATCCGTCGATACGGTTTAAGAGGAAATAGGTTCTGCACTTTTCAGGTAACTGACCCATTGCATCTTGCAATTTTTGATCAAACTCTTTTACTTCCAATAAGAATTCAGGAGATTCCTTTTCGATCTTTTCAAGATAAGAATTAACAAACCGGAAGGCTAATATTTTTCTTTTATGTTGGTTGAAATACAAGTTTCGGGCAATTGTAAAAAGCAGCGGCTTAATTGTTTTTTCCTCGAGCTTGGGTTTCTTTTCCCAAAGTTTAAGAAAAACATCCTGAGCCAGATCTTCCGAAAGCTCCATGTCTCCCGAGAGATAATATAAATAATTTCGAACCGATTCGTAATAATCGTCGAAAAGCTTACGAAACGAATGTATCTCCATAAATTAATATCAATACAAGTCAGAAATGCAATTTTCAGGCATTTAAAACAAAACTACAAATTTTTGTTCATAATGCGAATGCAAAATACAAAACGAATCATTAAGCACAATAGTTTTCAAGTACAAATCGACAAGTGTTTTGGTATAAAAGAGAAATTCTATTTTGCGTTTTGCGGTTAATTTATACTTTTATAAACATTTTAGGCCTGAACAAACTATGAAGAATTTCTTTCGTCCGATCCATAACAAAATAATTGATGCAGTATTGTGGGCCTTCGGTGGGTTTTGCATCTTGATTTTGACCATCCACTTTATTTATCTTCCTGAATTAAAAGAATTTATTTTTCTAATTCCGATTGCCTTCGGATT
>CAZSIK010000106.1:4253-12475 GCA_964606515.1 uncultured Prolixibacteraceae bacterium | reverse complement strand
AAATGTATCACTAATTTGGCAATAGACAAACCGTATTGCCAAAAATGTGATAAAAATTACACCTAAAATTTAAAGTGTTTAACATCAGTGTTTTTTTGCATTTGTAGTGTGCAAAATGATTAATTAATCTGTTGGCTGCTAATCGTTTTATGTGCTTGTCGGCGGTTTTATCTGGAAGAGTGTATTTGGTTATGCACATGAAGGATGGCCAAATAGAAACAGCCCCACCTGAATGTCTTCAGATAGGGCTGCTAGTTTATACTATTCCCCAATAAAGGGTTGTGTGTTTTACTTTACCTCTTCAAAATCGACATCGGTTACTTCACCGTCTTTGCCACCTTGTGGCCCTGCATTCTGATTTTGCTGGTTGCTGCTTTGAGGATCTGCCTGCGGCCCTCCGGCATTAGCCTGGGCATTGTACATTTCTTGTGAGGCGGCCTGGAACACGTTGTTTAATTCGGCAGTAGCTGAATCAATAGCATTGAGGTCTTGCTTGGCATGTGCATCCTTTAGTTTACGCAATGCTTCTTCGATCGGACCTTTCTTATCGGCCGGAAGTTTGTCGCCAAACTCCTTCAGTTGTTTTTCGGTTTGGAAAATCAATCCATCGGCATGATTCAGCTTGTCGATTTTTTCCTTTGCCTGGCGATCTGATTCGGCATTGGCTTCAGCTTCTTCTTTCATTCTTTTGATTTCAGCATCGCTTAAACCGCTTGAAGCTTCGATACGGATGCTTTGGGTCTTACCTGTAGCTTTGTCTTTAGCACTCACATGCAGGATGCCGTTTGCATCGATGTCAAAAGAAACCTCGATTTGAGGAATGCCACGTGGTGCTGGTGGCAGGCCATCGAGATGAAAACGACCGATGGTTTTATTCCCGTTGGCCATGGGTCTTTCCCCTTGTAAAACATGAATTTCGACTGAAGGTTGGTTGTCGGAAGCTGTAGTAAAGGTTTCTGACTTTTTGGTAGGGATGGTGGTATTCGACTCAATGAGCCGGGTCATTACCCCACCCATGGTTTCAATGCCGAGTGACAAGGGAGTGACGTCCAGCAAAAGTACATCTTTTACTTCGCCGGTTAATACTCCACCTTGAATAGCGGCCCCTACGGCAACTACTTCGTCGGGATTAACCCCTTTGGATGGGGCTTTGCCAAAGAATTCCTCGATTTTTTTCTGAACGGCTGGGATTCTGGTTGACCCACCCACCAGAATTACTTCGTCGATATCGCTGTTGGTCATGCCTGCATTTTTCATGGCACGCTTACAAGGTTCAATGGTGGCCTGAATAAGCTTGTCGGCCAATTGTTCGAATTTTGCACGGGATAACGATTTTACAAGGTGCTTTGGTATGCCATTTACCGGCATGATGTAGGGCAGGTTAATTTCTGTTGTGGTGGAGCTCGAAAGTTCGATTTTTGCTTTTTCGGCGGCTTCTTTCAGTCTTTGTAGAGCCATTGGATCCTGGCGTAAGTCAATGCCTTCGTCGTTTTTGAATTCATCCGCCATCCAGTTAATGATGACATCGTCGAAGTCGTCTCCACCAAGATGGGTATCCCCGTCGGTCGATTTTACTTCGAAGACCCCGTCGCCAAGTTCAAGGATTGAGATGTCGAAAGTACCTCCACCAAGGTCGAAAACTGCAATTTTCATTTCACGATTCATTTTATCCAAACCATAAGCGAGTGAGGCAGCGGTAGGTTCGTTAATGATTCGGCGAACTGTAAGTCCGGCAATTTCACCGGCTTCTTTTGTGGCTTGACGTTGTGCATCGTTGAAATAGGCAGGAACGGTAATTACGGCTTCGGTAACTTCCTGCCCAAGATAATCTTCAGCTGTTTTTTTCATTTTTTGAAGCACCATTGCCGAAATTTCCTGGGGAGAATACAGTCTGTCGTCGATTTTCACCCTTGGGGTGTTATTGTCGCCACGCACCACCTGATAGGCCACCCTTGCCACTTCGCCCGAAAGCTTGTCGAACGATTCGCCCATGAAGCGTTTAATCGAGTAAATTGTTTTTCTGGGGTTGGTGATTGCTTGTCTCTTTGCTGGATCCCCTATTTTCCTTTCCCCATTATCGATAAACCCAACCACTGATGGAGTGGTTCTTTTGCCTTCACTATTAGGAATTACAACCGGTTCGTTTCCTTCCATTACCGAAACGCACGAGTTTGTTGTTCCCAAATCAATTCCTATAATTTTTCCCATGATCGTATTTTTTTGATTTATTGTTTATTTTTTTGTTCGATCCGTTGACTCAATTCCTATGCCAGCCTCTTTAACGTAGTTTTTTGCAGGATATTTGTCGGTTCTGATGTTTTGATTTTGTGATGTTTATTCGTGGGTGTTTGGTTAAGGATCAATATTACTGAGTATTATGATTTTTTTTTATGAATGAATGCATGAAAATTACATGAAATTATGTCAGTAATATCTTAAGCGAGATTTGTTTTTTTGGCAGTAAGGTTATTTATTCTTGTCACTTTTATAGGTGCGTTGGATTGATTTGACTTCTTGGTAAATTTTCTGATGCAGAAATGAATTTGGAAAATTCACAGAGAAAATTTTATAGTTTCTACTTTTTGGATTAAATTTAATGACTTTATCGAATGGGGAGCAGGGTGTATAACTTAATATTATGATTTTGCGACAGATTATTTGTATACTATTTTTTGCCGTTTTGGCACTTAGGTCTTTTGGTATTGATGTTGAACGTTTTGAAAGGCTTGATACCCGAAATGGTTTGTCACAAAATATTGTACAAAGCATTTTTTGTGACCATAAAGGATATTTATGGGCAGGGACTATGGATGGTTTGAACCGTTTCGATGGTCATAATTTTAAAATTTTCCGTTCTGATCCTGGAAAAGAAAATACCCTAACTCAAAATCGGGTCATCCAAATTTTTGAGGATGAACGAAATTTTTTATGGCTTCAGACCAACGACCGTTATTTTCATTATTTTATTCGTGAAACAGAAGAGTTTATTTCATTTCCTTCTTATTCCAAAACAGTTTTGGAAACCACCAGTTTTGTAACTTCTTTTCATCAATATAATCGCGACCAAATTTGGATTGGCTCGTCCAAGAGCGGGTTGTATCAACTCCAGTTTGATTCGTTACACAATCGTTACCAATCGAGACAATTTTTATCGCCTGTTCAAAACGGACAATCATTCGGTCGAATTCATTTTATAATATCATCTAAATCAGGCGATTTGTTTGTGGGGACCGATCAATCTCTGTATCTGGTTTCTTCACAATCGATCAGCGGGGGAGATCCCACATTCACTTTAATAGCCACCGGCCATTCGTTTGTAAGTGGGGCCATTACGGACCACTTCCTTTGGGTAGGAACCCGAGATCAAGGGATTTTTAAGTTTCCCTTGCAAAACAAAGGGGCTTTGGTTCAAGAAAATGAGCTTTTATCGATTAAACAGGTTACCTTTTTAAAAATGACACGGGATGGTTCGTTAATGTGCATAGGCACCTTTAACGAAGGTTTTTTTCTTTATCACCTTCAAACGAAGAAAATTAAGTGGTATTCGACCGAGCGGTACGAAGCCCAGATTATTTACGAAGACCGAAGTGGAACGATTTGGATGAAAAGCCGCAGGGCTGGCATAACACGGATTAAGCGTACAAGTTTGGATGCCAAGTATTTCAAGCTTGTGCCTCCTGGTTCCAATCCTCTGGTTGATGATGAAGAAACCCTTTTCTTTGAGGATAGTAAAGATAACTTCTGGATAGCCAATCAAGGTACCGGACTGGGGTGGTATTGCAGAGATGGTGATTCAATTCAATTCTTTCGATACGACCAAACAAAACCTGGCACCATCAGCTCGAATTTTATTCTTTGTATGACCGAAGATCAAACGGGTACCTTATGGGTTGGAACGGCCCAAACGAATGGAGGCTTGAATAAAATTATTATGGCCAATCCTTCTTTTCGGCATTTCGTGCCGACAAATATTTATAAAAACGAAAGCGAAAACTTGGTAAGGAGTTTATTTTCTGACTGTAATGGGTACATGTGGGCTGGGACTAAAGGGGCTGCTATCCATCTTTATAAACCCGATTTGAAAGAAGAAGTTGTTTATAAAGATTTTGATAAAAAACAGGGAGAAATTAGCGGTTTTAATTCTTACAGCATAATGCAGGACCGAAAAGGTTTTATCTGGATAGGAACAAAAGGTGGGGGCGTTTCAGTAAGCGACCAGCCAGTTGGTGAGGATGTTACGGTTTATAGTCGTTTAAAATTTATTAATTACCGTTTTAGCGAAGCTGATCCCAATTCGTTGAGCAGTAATATGGTTTACTCGATAAAGGAAGACCACTTGGGACAAATTTGGATTGGGACTTTTAACGGGGGAATAAACCGGGTGATCGAACGAAGCCCTGCCAGGATGGTTTGCCAAAGATATTCTGAATTGAACAGTAATTTGTCGACCAAGTTTGTCAGAAACCTGATGGTGGATAAGGATCATAATTTGTGGGTGGCCACCAATTTTGGGCTCAATGTGGCTCCGATCCACCAAAATGGGGAAATTAGTCCCTTTGTCAAAATGCTATACGATCCTGATGATAAGGAAGGTCTCGGGTATAACGATGTGGTTCATCTGTTTCAGGATTCACGCGGTTGGATATGGTGTGCCACTTTCGGAGGGGGAATTAACTTGGTTGAAAAATACCAGAGTGGGAGCCGCCCTATATTTCAAAGATTTACTTCGCGTGAAGGATTGATTAACGATGCGGTATATGCAATCGAAGAAGATTCGATGGGCAATATGTGGTTCAGCACCGAAAAAGGCATTTCAAAATTGGAGATCCCTTCGTTCAAATTCGAAAATTTTGGGATGAACAGTGGAATTGTCCATGAGAATTTTAATGAAAACTCCTCTGCAATTACCCAAAGTGGGAAATTATTATTTGGTAATCTGAAAGGATTTGTCAGTATCGATCCTTCAGATATCACTATTAATCAATTTGTTCCTAAGGTAGTGTTGGTACGTTTCATGGTAAATAACAGGGAAATCGATTTCAGGGAGCCAGGTTCCCCTTTAAAGGAGCCAATTGGGGAAGCTGAAGGCATCGTGCTTAATCCTGAACAAACCAATTTTTCAATCGAGTTCTCATCTCTCGATTTTAAGGCTCCAGAATCAGTGAGGTATCAATACCGGCTCGATCCATTTGATGAAGGATGGTGTGAGCCTGGATATCAAAGAATAGCGACCTATACCAATCTGAATCATGGCCAATATCTTTTTAGGGTCAGGTCGACCAATAGCGATGGTGTATGGAGTGCAGAAGAAACCCAAGTGGAAATTACGATCAAGCCTCCTTTTTGGAAGACAGGCTGGTTCAAGAGTATGGTGATTATCGCCCTTCTCCTGGCCCTATTCCTGATTCAACGACAACGCGAAGTTACTTACAAGCGACAACGTACTGTTTTAGAACAGAAAGTGGAAGAACGAACTCAAGAAATACTTGCTCAAAAAGAAAAAATTGAAATCCAGAACAGCAAGCTCGATGAAGCCAATCGTTTAAAGGACCGGTTTTTCAATATTATTGCTCATGACCTGAAAAGCCCTGTAATCGCATTTTATCAATTGTCGGAACAGTTGATCGAGGACTATTCCCGTCTTAAAGAAACCGAGCGCTTGAAATTTATTGTTTTTATCAACAAATCGGCCCAGAATGTAATGGTATTGGTTGAAGAATTATTGATGTGGGCCAGGGCTCAATCGAATAAAGTAGAGTATCAGTACAAACGCCATGATCTCAACCTCTTTGTTCAACAAACCATTGAGTCGCTTGAATTGTTGGCACGCAATAAAGATGTTGAGTTGGTCAATCGTTTTACCGATAGTGTGATGGCCTATTGCGACGAGATGACCATAATGACAGTTTTGCGTAATTTGGTTGCCAATGCTATTAAGTTTTCAAATCCTGGTAGTTGTGTCGAATTGGGATACAAAACCGATGGCAATTTTATTAAAGTTTTTGTAAAAGATTATGGCGTTGGCATATCGAAAGAGCTGGGAAAAAAATTATTCAGGATTGATGAGAAAATAACAAGCAAGGGAACTGCTGGGGAGCAGGGAACCGGGCTGGGCCTGTATATTTGTTATGAATTTGTTAAAGGCAACGGGGGGAGCATCGAGTTTGAAAGTGAAAAAGGAAAAGGAAGCGTTTTTTGGTTTTCTTTGCCCGCAAATGAGGGAGTCTTCCTGACTGAAAATACAGAACATTGATCAGATAAAAGCACTAAAAATGGCTGAAATTGATAACAAGCACAACGATCTTGTATTCCTGTCCCAACTTCAGGATTTTATTGATAAAAGAAAGTCGGAAATGCCTCGGGGGTCCTATACAACCCGACTTTTCGAAGAGGGAACCCGCAAAATTGCCCAAAAAGTTGGTGAAGAGGCTGTTGAGACTATTATAGGGGCCATGGCCAATGATGATGACAATTTTATTTACGAAGGGGCCGATCTTCTCTACCATTTAATTGTATTGCTTTCCCATAAAGGATATCGGATTGAAGATCTCGCCAGAGAGCTTCAACGAAGGCATAAACCTGAATAATTATCTTTTTAATTTATATAAAATCAGACACTTACGTTTTTTTTATTATAGATTTATACTAGTTTTTTAGACATACGGAACTGTCTGGATTCCAGTTTTTATCCTTCTTTACATTTGTCAGACTGTCGCTTTCTTTATCGGAAAGCCGGTTTGAAATTAAGCTTTGTGTAGCCTGATTAAATGTAACCAAATTTAAAACTATGGATAAAAATCGGTCAATTCACTCAATTGGTGCCAGGGCACCTAACAATCTATTTCGTACCATCAGGTCCAAAACCTTTCACGTGGTGGTGCAAGTTCTCATCAATAATCACCCTAAAATGATTATTCAGTGTGTTGATTTTTTGTTAGCGCCGCAAAAAACCACTGAGCTTTACCGTTACCGGGCCAATCAGATCGACACCGCGATCGTTGCCGAATCGGCGCGTTGGGGCGATGAACAGACAACAGTCTCGCTTACCCGGAACGATCATTGGGTACCAACCATCGAAAGCATGTATAAAGATTTTTTTCCTTATCGTACCGCCATAGTAGAAAAACAGCTTCAGGATGAAAACCTGTATCCACTATTGCCAGCCCCCGATGTATACAATGGTAATGAAAAGATTTGCAAGCCTAGGAGCTACTTTTCGAGATATGCTAAATTTTTATTGAAATATACAAACGAAGCGACGATTTATTATACTCTGGATGGTGCCGACCCCCGGGCTGTAGGGGGAGCGGTTGCCTCACCGGCCAAGCAAGGCGAGGGTGAAATTGATATTTTGATCAGTTCATCAGTTTGTCTGAAAGCCCGGGTCAAAAAGGGTACCCAATGGGGCGCTTTAAAAACCTGTTACCTTACCTTGGAAACGGAAGATTATTCCTCATTGAAGATTACCGAACTATGTTATCACCCCCAGGGGGCAGTGATGGATGGGGATACCCTTTCCGACGAAAGTTTCGAGTTCATCGAATTTAAAAATATTGGTACTGCTTGGCTCGACCTAAATGGCTTGCGTCTCGACTCGGGCATCTGGTACACCTTTCCTGAATTCACCCTGCTGGAACCCGGGCAATTTTATGTAATCGCGGGAAAAACCAACGGGTTTTACAAGCGGTTTGGTCGTTATCCTTCGGGAAATTTTGATGGGAAGTTGAGCAATAGCGGAGAGTATCTTTTGCTTACCGGGGGGAATGGACAGCCGATTCTTTCACTAACCTACAACGACAAAAAACCCTGGCCTGCCTCAGCCGATGGAAAGGGGTCGTTGGTGACGGTTGAAATAAATCCGACCGGAGATCCGGCATACCCATCGTATTGGCGGGCCACCATGCTTGAATTCGGCTCGCCCTTTGCCGATGACCTTCCCATGTTCGATCTACGAAACATCGGGTGTATGGCACTATCTGTTTATCCCAACCCTACTTAGGGTATGCTTACTGTAACACTTGCTGGAGAAAGGGCTCCGGGCTCCTCACTTTCTCTGTATTCGTTGGATGGGCGAATGGTTTTTAATGGTAATTTTGACCGACAGCAAATTGTTGTCGACCTGGTTGGGCTCGCACTTCAAAAAGGGGTTTATGTGTTGAAGGTAAGTGGCAAAGGTTGGGTGAAAACAAACAAGATAGTGTATCATTAAAAGTTAAGAATTA
>CAZSIK010000106.1:0-4206 GCA_964606515.1 uncultured Prolixibacteraceae bacterium | reverse complement strand
TGGTGTCCTCTGATAAAGGAATCATCTTCGATATTAAGCGCTTTGCTGTTCACGATGGTCCGGGGATCAGGACTACCCTTTTTTTTAAGGGTTGTCCGTTGAGGTGTATGTGGTGCCATAATCCGGAAGGAATTGATGCCAGACAGATTGAATCTGAAAAAACAATCAGGTTGAACGGCCGTGATTTTATACAGAAAGAATGGGTGGGAAAGGAGTATACTGTCGATGAATTAGTCGGAGAGGCAATGAAAGACCAACCATTTTGGGAAGAATCAGGTGGTGGGGTCACCCTTTCCGGAGGGGAACCTTTGCTGCAACACACTTTCGCGCTTAAAGTAATAAACGCCTTCAAACAAAAAGGCATCCATGTTACACTCGATACCTGTGGGTATGCATCCGAAGCTGTATTTAAGCAATTTTTTGGGGTAGGCGATCTTTTCCTTTTCGATTTAAAACTGGTCGACGGGCAAAAACACCAGATGTATACCGGTGTTTTCAATCTTCAAATATTGAATAACCTGCAATTGCTGATCAATTATGGGGCTACCTTAAGGATCAGAATTCCCGTTATTCCCGACATCAATTTTAATGACAACGACCTGGCCAAATTCATTAATCTGTTGGCGCCCTTGCAAGTAAACATTCAGGGTATCGATTTGTTACCTTATCATTTAATTGCGGGCCATAAATATCAACGCTTCAATATTGAAAACAAGATGCCGGGTGTGCCTTCCCTGGCAAAAGATGAACTTAAGGGATGGAAAAACCGCTTCGAGGAATTAGGGTTTGACGTAAAGATTGGGGGGTAGGAAATAGAAAAAAGAAAAAAGTCATTGGGAAACTGAAAAAGGAGATCTGGAAAATAATCTGCGTTGATCTGTATAATCAGCGGGAGAATTTTATAAGAGGAAAAAGGAAACCGAAAAAGGAGAGCAGATTAGTTGCAGCACAAAATAGTAAATAATAACTAGTAAATAATAAATCCTAAATGAACACCCGGATACAGAAACTTAGGGAGGAAAGCCTGAATGCCGTAAACCGGATTTCGGCTGAAAGAGCCATGTTGGTAACCGAAATTTACCGTAGTGGGGCCTTGCACGGGCTATCTGTTCCGGTTCAACGGGCAAAGTGTTTTGAATACATTTTAACCAACAAAAAGATTTGTATCAATGATGGCGAACTCATCGTGGGAGAACGCGGTCCTGCACCCAAAGCAACTCCTACCTATCCTGAGATCACTGTGCACAGTTTACAGGACCTTGATATCCTGAATTCTCGTGAAAAGGTTTGGTTCAGGGTCGATGAAGAGGTGCGGAAAATATATAGTGAAATCATTATCCCATTTTGGAAAAACAGGAGCAACCGCGACAAGGTAATGCAGAATATGACCCCTGAGTGGATCAATGCATATGAGGCCGGGATTTTTACAGAATTTCAGGAGCAACGTTCCCCAGGGCATACCGTAGGGGGTAAAAAAATATTTCAGAAAGGAATGCTTGATCTGCTGAACGATATAGGCCAGTCGATCGATAAATTGGATTATAAAGCCGATCCCAATGCCTTTGGGAAGAAAGAAGAACTCGATGCCATGGCGATTTGCGCAAACTCCTTAATTGCCTGGGCCGCCCGTTACGCCGATGCCCTTGAAAACCTGGCAGAAAATGAAACTGATCCTGTCAGAATAAAAGAACTGGGACACATGGCCTCAGTCTGCAGGAAGGTGCCGGCACAAGCCCCGCAAACCTTTCATGAGGCATTGCAACATTATTGGTTTATCCATCTGGGGGTGATCACCGAGGTTAATCCCTGGGATTCGTTTAATCCCGGCAGGCTCGACCAACATCTTTATCCATTCTATCAACGCGAGATTGAAGCCGGTACCCTTACCCGGGAAGGAGCCAAGGAATTGTTGCAATCGTTTTGGATCAAATTTAACAATCATCCTTCACCACCCAAAATTGGGGTAACCGCCCAGGAAAGCAATACCTATACCGATTTTGCCCTGATCAACCTTGGTGGTGTTAAACCCGATGGCAGCGATGCAGTGAACGAACTTTCGTTCCTGATCCTTGACGTGATCGAGGAAATGCGCCTCCTTCAGCCCAGTTCAATGATCCAGGTAAGCAAAAAAAATCCCGACCGTTTTATAGCCCGTACCCTCGAAATACTGAAAACCGGCTTTGGTCAGCCTTCTATCTTTAATACCGATGCCATCATTCAGGAACTTACCCGGCAGGGAAAAGAAATTGTCGATGCACGGAACGGCGGGGCCAGCGGCTGTGTCGAAACCGGGGCTTTTGGGACAGAGGCCAACTTCCTGACCGGATATTTCAATATTCCCAAAGTGCTTGAACTGACCCTAAACAATGGTTTTGATCCCCGAACCCGGAAACAGGTGGGGTTGCAAACCGGTGAACCTTCTGAATTCAATAGTTTTGAAGAGCTTCTTTCTGCCTTTAAAAAACAGATTGATTATCTGGTTGGGATAAAAATTGAGGGAAACAACCGGATCGACCAGATATTTGCCCGCCATTTGCCAACCCCTTTCCTGTCGTTGATCATCGACGATTGTATTGCAAAGGGATTGGATTACGTGGCCGGGGGCGCTCGCTATAATACCTCTTATATTCAGGGGGTAGGAATGGGCACTACAACCGATTGCCTGAGCGCGATCAAACAACAGGTTTACGACAAGGGTATAATTTCCCTTAAAAGCCTTAACGATGCCCTGTTGAATAATTTTAAAGACAACGAGCAACTCCGGTTCGAACTAATATACAATACACCCAAATACGGCAACGACGACGATGATGCCGATAATTGCCTCCGATGGCTGTTCGAAGCCTATTACGAGGCAGTAAATGGTAAGCCCAATGCCCGTGGTGGTACTCATAGGGTGAATCTGTTGCCCACAACCTGTCATATTTATTTTGGCAGTGTTTTGGGGGCCACCCCCGACGGACGCTTATCGGGAGTTCCTGTTTCTGAAGGGATCTCGCCGGTACAGGGGGCCGACCGGCAGGGGCCAACCGCGGTGATCAAATCGGCGGCAAAAATCGACCATCTGCGCACGGGCGGAACCTTGCTGAACCAAAAATTCACGCCATCGTTTTTCGAGGGAGATGAAGCCATCAGAAAACTTAGTGCTTTAATTCGAAGTTATTTCCGGCTCGACGGCCATCACATTCAGTTTAACGTGGTACAGGCCGATACCTTGAGAAAGGCCCAGAAAAATCCCGAGAATTACCGAGACCTCATCGTTAGGGTTGCTGGCTACAGTGATTATTTCAACGACTTGGGCGAGTCGCTGCAAAACGAGATCATTTTGCGTACCGAACACGAAAGTCTCTGATTGTTTTTCAGTACTGACTGAGGCATTGCTGCTTTGAACAATAAATTTTTTGTTGCTTAATTTTACAGTTTTATATTTCAGTTTACCTTTGCATGGTTTTCAGGAAGGTACCTGAAAATGTAAGAGATATCAGCATGTCGCTTTTTAATTTGAAATCAAGTAGTCAAAAACGGAGATTGATCCGGGGTTTTTTATCTGTCATCCTTGGAGTGTCCATCATGGTGTACCCGGGTTTAACCCTTGATGTGGTGGTCTCGATCATTGGGGCAGTTTTGTTGGTTTACGGCCTGGTGAATTTTCTCCTTGAAAGAACTTCTTACCAACAAGGGATGCCCGGGCTTTTCATGGTTCCAACTGGTATTGGAAGCATCGTATTTGGTGTTTTGTTCCTGTTGTTCCCTGGTTTTATCGCCAAAGCGTTTATATTCCTGGTAGGCTTTATTTTACTTGTTGTGGGAATTACCCAAGTAGCTGCACAATGGAATGTCAAGCAAAAATCAGGTTTTTCCTACCTTTTTATTATGATTGGAGTATTGGCTTCAATTGGAGGAATTGTTCTGATAGCCAAGCCTTTTGAAAGTGCTTCGGCCTTGTTGGTCTTTTTTGGGGCACTTGTTTCCTTATTGGGTTGCGGTGAAATCATATTTTCGTTACGTGCCCGAAAAGGGGCTAAGATTAAAAAATCGTCAAGCGATATTATTGATGTTGAATACGAGGAAGTATAATCATTTCAGCAGAAAAGCCATTGCAATTCCAATATAATTACCTATGGCATAGCCTAAAACGCCAATTGTAATTCCCATTACAATAATTTCTTTATTTTTCAGGGCGCCTGCAACAACTGGTACAAACGG
>CAZSIK010000105.1:0-12574 GCA_964606515.1 uncultured Prolixibacteraceae bacterium | reverse complement strand
AAATCAATAAGGAGTACAATGTTAGCATGCCCATTTGCGACGCCGTGTACAACATTTGTTACGAAAATTTTTCCCCTGCCATCGAAATAAGATTGCTTACTGAACATCTAAGATAATTTGAACGATATGGAAAAAGTGAAATTAGACCTGAGCAAAACATTTGCAAAAGCAGGGGGGTTCGTATCCCGCGATTATTTCGAGGGCTATAAGGAGGCAACAGAATCGTTTAACGATGCGTTGCATGAAAAGAACGGGCGTGGAGCCGATTATGTGGGGTGGGTTAACCTTTCGTTGGAAATCGATGAGAAATTGTTGGGCGAAATTGAATCGACTGCAAAAAAAATCAGGGAGAAGAACATTGAAGTATATGTCGTTATTGGTATTGGGGGGTCCTATCTTGGGGCCAAAGCAGTAATCGATGCCTTGAGCAATAGTTTTTCCCATCTCCGGAACGACAAGCCGGTTGTCGTTTTCGCAGGTCACAACATCAGCGAAGATTATATGGCCGAATTGCGCGAACTGCTTTCACAAAAAGAGTGGGCAATATGTGTCATTTCAAAATCGGGCACAACTACCGAACCTGCCCTGGCTTTCCGTATCCTGAAGAACGACCTGGAAGCAAGATACGGTAAGGCAGGATCGGCTGAACGGATCGTGGCCATTACCGATGCAAAAAAAGGTGCCTTGCGAACCCTGGCTAACGAAGAAGGCTATCAAACCTTCGTGATCCCCGATGATGTAGGTGGTCGCTTTTCGGTACTTACCCCGGTTGGATTGGTCCCTATTGCTGTGGCTGGTTTCGATATAAGAGAACTGGTCAATGGTGCCAGAGCCATGGCCAACGAAACGGCTTCGGAAGTGGGTTTTGAAACGAACATCGCTTGTCAATACGCGGCTATCAGGCACGCGCTCTACTCGGCCGGCAAAAAAATCGAAATCATGGTCAACTATAATCCCAAGCTTCACTTTATGGCCGAATGGTGGAAACAACTCTATGGCGAAAGCGAGGGAAAAGATGGGAAAGGCTTGTTCCCTGCTTCGGTTGATTTTTCAACCGATCTTCATTCAATGGGTCAATACATCCAGGATGGGGAGCGGATTCTTTTCGAAACCGTTTTGTCGGTAGCCAAACCCGACCATGAAGTAAGCATCCCTGCTGAACCCGGTAACCTCGACCAGTTAAACTTTCTGTCGGGAAAAAGGATCGATTTTGTAAACAAAATGGCGGAACTGGGTACCCAAATTGCCCATGTCGATGGCAACGTGCCTAACATCAGGATTGAAATTCCACAACTCAATGCTTTCTACCTGGGTCAGTTAATCCAATTTTTTGAGAAAGCTTGTGGCATCAGCGGATATCTGTTAAATGTCAATCCGTTTGATCAACCCGGGGTGGAAGACTACAAGAAAAATATGTTCGCCTTATTGGGCAAACCAGGCTACGAAACTGAAACTAAAATGATTAAGGGAAGGATTTGGAAAGTCCCTGTTTTTAAGGTATAAACAACTCAATGAAGATCAACTGAAGCGGAGGCAAAACCAACTTGCCTCCGCTTTATTTTTTGTTTTTCGAACTATTCCATTTATCAAGATTTGTTTTAATGAACTCCACTGTTTTCCGATGATCTTCTTTCCCGTTCCCATTAATGGTAATGGGTTCATCAAAACTGATGTAGATGGGTTCTGCCCGTTTGAGCCACCCCAGGTCTTTAACCACTTTGCCATTCATCCAGAAATCGGTTTTAATGGCCATGGGCACTACTTTTACGCAGGCTTTTTGTGCAAGTTTAATGCCTAACGAGTTGAATGCTTCAGGATTAAATTCAATAGTACGGGTACTTTGGGGGAAAATAATTACCGAGGTTCCTTCGTTCAATTTTTTCACGCCCTCGGTTAATACGGTATTGAAATCATGCCGGGGATCTTTCCGGCCCACAGCAATAGGATTGCGTGCACGCATGATGGGACCGAACAGCGGGTTGGTAAGCAGGCTGTCTTTCACCACAAAGGTCACTTCTTTTAAAGGAGCAATCAGGCAGGGAAAAACCATGGTCTCAAGGGTGCTCATGTGGTTGCTGATGAACACAACAGGTTCATCTTTTATTTTTTCGATTTGGTCGAAGCCGGTAATATGAAACTTTCCGGAGCAATCTTCCAGGAGCTGTAAAATGTCGTACGAGCTAGAAGCCCATCGTTGAGTGTCGTAAATTCCTGCTTGGGCTAACCGGCGATTTTTGAAAAGAATTTCCATGAACCGAACATTGAAATAGGCACTGGTGCCAAGCGATAAACGGTCACCAAGGCTTCGTTTCCTATCTTGTGGGGTGTGGTATTCCTTGTTCTTGAAAAAAGTGTTCGATACCATACGGGTTAAATTTTAAAATAGCTGGTGAGCCTGAATAAACTTTTCGATTGGTCGGCAAGGCTTTCGGCCCCTGAGGCAAGTTCTTCAGACGAGACAGCCGTTTGTTGGGCTACACTGTTCAACTGGGTGATGGCATGGTTGATCTGGTCGGTACCCGAAGCTTGCTCTTGCGTGGCAACCCTGATGCTTTCAATGAGATCGGTAATTTGTTGTATTTGATCGAGAAGGGTCACTACCATCGTTTCTGATTCTTGGGTAATCACGATGGTCTCGTCGGAAAGTTCGTGGATTTGAACCGCAGCCGATTTGCTGTTCTCGGCCAACGACCTTACCTCGTTGGCAACCACTGCAAACCCTTTCCCATGTTCACCGGCCCGGGCAGCTTCAACCGAGGCATTCAAAGCCAATATGTTGGTTTGATAAGCAATATCGTTCACAACCCTGATCCTGTCGATGATGTTGTTGATGGCCAGCAGGCTTTTTTGGGCCGCCAGGCTCATGCGTTCCATGGTGTCGGCAGTTACTCTTGAAATTTGCGCGGTGCGGTCGGCATTTTCAGAATTCATGTGGTTATTGGCCGAGATTTCTTCAATTGTAGCCGAGATTTCTTGGGTAGTGGCCGCCTGTTCGTTAGCTGAACTTGATAATTGTGCTGCCGCAGAACTTTGCTGGCTTGCCGACAAACTGATCTTTTCACTGATCTTTTGCATTTCATCCATGGTCGAAATCAGCTTGCCTTTCATTTCATCCAACGAACGGGCAATCTTCCCGAATTCGTTGTTTTTATTCAATAACGATTCAGTGAAATGAAATTGTAGGTTGCCTCTTACCAGATTTTGGATAACCGATTCTTCAAGTTGCTGTGCAGGTTTTTTGATGATCGAAAAGGCTGCAAAAATATTGAAAAAAGTTATCGCTAAGGTTAAGGGGACCATCCATGCAAGGTGGGTGAAATTATCCAATGCAGCCAACAAGTACCCAAGGATGGCAAAAACTGCGGCAGTGTTGGCAACAATAAAGCAGACTTTTCCTACGAGTGAATTGCGGCCTATAATGTAGTTGATGATCTGGACGATAGCCAAAATGGCAATAGCAATAAGGATAAAGGTAATAATTTGATCCATAGTTTAGTTTTTTTCAAGATGATGATTAGGAAAAAAATCAGTTTCGTTGCACAATAATAAGAAATAAGAAAATAAAAAGTGCAGTATTCCTGATTTTTTATGAATAGTCCATTTCAGGATGTGGCCCGTGTATGTCTTGTCCTTGATTTAATAATTATTTGGAAACGATATTTCAATCAATTTATCTTTTTTATCGCTGTAAGAACGAGTTCAATGATTTCGTTATCCGAAAAACGAGATTGGTTAATCAAGAGATCATAAAGCTCGCAACATTCTTTTTTCCCCTTGATTAGTTGTCGGAAATTCTCCCTGTTGTTTTCGGTTTCTTCAATGTATTGGATGGCTTCTTCTTTTGAATAGCCTTTTCTATCCATAATTTGTTCAATTTTCCAGCTCATCGGGGCATCGATTCTTACGTGTACTGCTTTCTGAATGTCGTTACAAATCACACATCCCCCTCTCCCAATAATAATCTTGTACCCATCGTGTGCAAAATTCCGGATCACGTTCACCAGGGTTTTCACTACTTTTTTTTCCAATTGGTAATCGGATGAAAGAAAGGTTTGTAAAATTTCCTCCATGAGCGAACGTCCTTTCGCTTGGGCAATATGTTCTACTTTTTCGGGTTGAATTTTTAGCTGCTCTGCCGATTGATGTAAAATTTCCTTGCTGATTACTTGCCAGGGTGATTTTGGGTATAATTCACTTAGCCTGGCCTCAAGTTTTTTGGCTAGCTCATAACAGGAACATCCCGCAGCCCTTGATATAGTAATTACCGGACCCGGCTCTTTTTTAGATGTTTTCAGATTGATTTCGTTCAACCGTTGCGACATATAGTGTAATAATACTCGTCCCATGGCATATATTTTAATTGTTTTTTGGTAATTTACGAAAATTTTGAACATAAAACAAGTTTGAAAAAATGATTGCAATTGTAAAATATTGATAATGATATGTTTGCAAAAGATGTTTACTTGGGGCGCCGTCAAAAGCTACTTGATCGTATTTCAGAGGGCATCGGTATTTTTTTGGGCAATTTTAATTCTCCGGTGAATTACCCTGCTAATTCTTACCATTTTAGGCAGGACAGCACTTTTTTGTACTTATTCGGGATCGACCGGCCGCAACTTGTCGGACTTATCGATTTTAGCAGTGGCGAAACTTTCCTGTTTGGCGACGATCCCGATATGGAGGATATGATATGGGAAGGGCCTGTAATTTCGATAGTTGAGTTAGCCCAACGGGTAGGCATTATAAATGTGTTGCCAAAAAAAGAATTGGATCGATTTGCTTTGGAAGCTCAGAATAAAAGAAGGCCCATTCATTTTTTGCCTCAATATCGTGCTGAAAATAAGGTGCTTCTTGCTGATTTATTGAAAAAACAAATAAACCAGATTAATCATTTGGTTTCCTTACAACTGATTCAATCAATGGTGGCACTTCGCTCAATAAAGGAGCCTTGTGAACTCAGGGAACTCAGGCATGCCTGGGATATTGGCTATGAAATGCACGAGTATGCCATGCGTCATGCACTTGAAGGCCATACCGAAAAAGAATTGGCTGGAAGGCTCGAAGGAATCGCGCTCAGTAGGGGAGCCCGGGTTAGTTTTCCGGTAATCTTAACTCAAAAAGGTGAAGTATTGCACCAACATGAACCGGGAGGAGTTTTGCAGAAGGGCCGATTGCTCCTTGTGGATGCCGGCGCAGAAAGTTTGTTCCATTATGCTTCCGATTTTACCCGGACCACGCCTGTAGGGCATCGGTTCTCGGAGCAACAGCTTGAAATCTATGAACTCGTATTAGCGGCTAATAATTATGCCCGGCGACTGATCCGGCCGGGAATGCGTTATCTGGATATTCACCTTGAAACTTCCAGATTGATTGCCGATGGTTTGAAATCGATCGGACTGATGAAAGGCGATCCGCACGAAGCTGTTGCCAATGGAGCCCATGCATTGTTTTTTCCACATGGATTGGGGCACCTCATGGGTCTCGATGTTCATGATATGGAAGATTATGGACAGGTTCACGTGGGCTTCGACGAGGAAACCAAGCCATCGGAACAGTTTGGTACTTCGGCGCTCCGGTATGGCCGCAGACTGGAAGAAGGGCAGGTTATTACCATTGAACCAGGAATTTATTTCATCCCCCCTCTAATTGAACAGTGGCAGGTTCAGAAGAAAGGTGAAGCCTTCATCAATTTCAAACAGCTGAGCAAATATCTCGAATTTGGGGGGATCAGGATTGAAGATGCGGTACAGGTAAGCCACGATTCCTGTTCTTTTTTGGGGAAACGGCTTCCGGTAAAGCCTGAAGAGTTGAATTTTCAGTGAAGTGAGCCCTTCATGTTGATCGTTCTTTGAGATAATTGTGCCCTGTTTGGCCCTTTGCTTCCGTTCCGGTTGGTTTTTGTGCAACCCTTCCAGGAAGAGACAAATAGAAGGTACTTCCTTCGCCTGGCTTGCTATCAAGCCACAGTTTCCCATTCATCCTTTTTGCTAAATCGTTACATAAAATCAAGCCTAAACCGGTGCCAGGCTCCAATTCTGTTCCTTTTTTCTGAAACGAAACATCCAGCCTGAACAATTGGCCAATCTCTTCTTCGGTGAAGCCTATGCCCTGGTCTTTTACTGAAAAAATGACCTGATCCGTCGTTTCCTGCGTGGCTATCTCGATCAGCGAGTTCCTGGGCGAAAATTTGATGGCGTTTTCAACAAGGTTTCGAAGAATGGTGGATACCATGTTTTCGTCGGCTACAAAGGTCAATTCCGGTTTTACGTCCATCCTGATTTCAATTTGCTTTTTGTGGGCCTGATTCAATACCGTTTCGAGCGAAAAGTCGATTATTTGCCGGGAATGGATTGTGGAGGGGTGAAAAACCATGTTCCCGGTTTGGGCCCGTGCCCAGTTCAGTAAGTTTTGCAGTAAATTGAAAGCGTTTTTTGAAGCAAGGTTGATGTCGCTCACCAGTTCCTTTTTTTCGGGTTCTGATAATTTTCCATAGTCTTCAAGCAAATAATTCGATAAACCCAATATTCCGTTGAAAGGGCCTTTTAGATCGTGTGAGATGATGGAGAAAAATCTGTCTTTCAGTTGGTTGGTTTGTTCTAATTGTTCAATGGTATGGGCCAGTTTACGGTTGGTTTTTATGTTTTTCCAGAAAAAAATTAGGTGCAAACAAAGAAGGATTGAAATACCCAGAATTCCAACCATCGTGAGTATTTCTTCCTGTGGCCTTAGCCCAAATAGTAACAATATAAACTCCAACCTACACATCATGGGAAACAATTACAGTTCAAGTTACCGTTTTTTACAATATCACTGTATAAAACAAACCGATTAGTGATAGCGATGTTTGATTGAAACAAAAAAAAAGACCTTTCTTAGGTCTCTTTTATTTTGCTGATGCAGGTTTCAATACTCGTCTTCGTTAAAAAAGAAGTCGTCTTTGCTTGGGTAATCTGGCCAGATGTCTTCGATCGACTCGTAGATTTCCCCTTCGTCTTCAATTTCCTGAAGGTTTTCTATAACTTCCAGTGGTGCGCCTGAACGGATCGCGTAATCGATCAGCTCGTCCTTGGTAGCCGGCCAAGGAGCATCTTCCAACTTTGAGGCTAATTCTAAGGTCCAGTACATAGTGGTATGTGTTTAACAATATATGTGAATTGATTTTTTGCGAATTTAGAATTTTTTTTCAATAAAGCAACAGGATTATTGAAAATTGAGTAAAAAGTTTCTTGGATCCCTTTTGTGGTTCGCGTTATTTTTTTTTATACTCTATTAAAATTGTCTCATCTATTTCAATTTACAATGATTTTATTCACGAATTGTTGCTTGCCTTCTACAACCCTTACATAATACAAACCATTCGATATGTTGGGCAACTGTATCTCGTTCTTATTGCTGAAACTGGTTTCTTTGCTGTATAATAAAGCGCCCAATTGGTTGTAAATATAAACCTTGGTTTTTTCCTTGAAATTGAACAGTTCAAGGGTGAATTGGCCATTATTTGGGTTGGGATAAACTTTTACTTGTTTCTTATCGGCGAGAATGGAACGATCGGTAAAGGTGGTTTTTCCAACGATACTTTTTTCTAAAACTATATTTCCACCTGGCTCATTACAGAAAGTGTTGTCGATGGTAATTTTTGCATGTAAAAAGCATCCTTCCTTGGCATAAAAGCCAGGAAGAAATTGGATTGACAAACCGGCAACCAAGTTTACTTTAGCATTGTTTTGTAAAACAACAGTTGAACCATTGCCAGCAACAGTAATTTTTTGTAATGCTCCAAAACAGGCATCAGTGTTGCTATCAAAAGTTTGGTTTTCAAAAGTTTGGTTTTCAGGCGTTGAAGTGTTTAATATCATTACAATAAGGGTATCGGCTATTGAAGAAGTTATCCCATCATTTACCTCTAAAGTGAAGATGAATATAGTGTCGGTTGTTACATCAGGAGCTGAAAAAGTTGGTTTGATAGCTGTAATAGAACTAAGCTGAATCCCTATTGGGGCTGTCCAACTATAAGATAATGAATCACCATCGGCATCGGATGAATTACTTCCATCCAGTGTTATCAAAACACCTTCATTAGCTGTTTGATCGGGACCAGCATCGGCAATGGGTGGGGTATTAACCGGAAAATCAGCATCAAGCGAAACAAAGGCAGTAGCTCCAATTGTGAACTTACCATCGCTGGTCCAGGAAGGATCGGAGGTATTATAGGTTGCTCTAACTGAAGTTAACTCTAATTCCTCACTTTTCTTGTAGAACTTGTATACAATACTGTTCCCCGTAGAATACCCATTTCCAGAACCGTCATCACGTGAAACGATGATGGGTAAAATATTACTTTGTGTCAAGGGGGCTACGATAGTCCCTGCACCAACACATTTATTCCCATCATATATCCCGATTTCATCGCCGGCATCCAGGTCTACATGATTAAGTTGAGCAAGAAAGACATTAATATTCATGTGATCGAATCCATTTCCGGTCCATACTGCGTTAAAGTGTTGTTGAGGAAAAACAACGTTTTGAATCGTTATTATTACTGTATCCGGTTGTGACTCCACCATTCCATCGTTTACTACCAAAATGAACAACAACTGTTGATTTACCGAGACTTCCGGTGCAATAAAAGTAGGCTGTATGGCTGTATTCGAGCTTATTGAAATTCCGACTGGCACAATCCATTGGTATGTAAGGTTATTGCCATCAGGATCTGATGATGCCGTTCCATCTAAAGTAATCAGATTCCCTTCATTAACAATTTGATCATTACCGGCATCTGCTACCGGGGGGCGGTTCAATAAATAATTAGCAGAAAGCGATACAAATGCAGAAGTTCCCACAGCAAATTTACCATCTGCACTCCACGATGGATTATTTGTATAATAAGTTGCTGAGACCATTGTAATTTCAATCGCTTCACTTTTATCGAAATACTTATAACTTATATTGTTTCCTGTAATATAGCCATTTCCTGAACCATCATTTCGCGAAACAACAATAGGTAATATGTTGTTTTGTGATAAGGTAGTGACAATAATTCCGGCTCCAACACATTTTGTTCCATCAAAAATGCCAATTTCATCCCCTGCAACCAAGTCAACCTCGTTGAGTTGCGCGGTAACAATTCGGATATTCATATGGTCGAAACCATTTCCAGTCCATACAGGAGTAAAGTGATTTTGACCAAAAACACCAATAAATGTCAAAAGACAAGTCAACAGGCTAATTATCTTTTTTCCGAAATTCATTGATTTATACATATTATTTTTTTAACCATTTCATTAACCTTGCAGAAGTAAACCCCTGGGGCAACCATTACCTCCTTGGAGTTGTCCCTGTTCCATTGAAAGATATTCTGAGCAGGAGAAATCCCTTTATATAATTGTTTTACGATCCTTCCTGAGATGTCGAAAATGGCAATGTCCAAGTCACAGGCATTGAAATTTTTAAGATCAATCATTAAATGATCGGAGAAAGGATTGGGATAACATTCAAATGTTAACAAATTATCGGTCAGTTGTATCGATTCTGTCACCGCAATCAAGGAGAGGTCGATAAAGACAGAACTTTTCTCTTCGAATATTTTATTATCGCCAAGGTTTGTGTCTATTATTTTCCCCTGGTGAAAGATTTTTACAGAAATCCTGTTTCCAGGAATGAAACCATTCTTTTTGCTGCTCAGTCCGTCATGACATGAGGCAGGAATGCTCAAACGGTTTTTCTTGATATTGTTCTGATTTACAGCACCTGCTCCAACACAAACCAAACCATCAAAAACAGCAATTTCATCACCTGCCTGAAGGTTTCCCCCTGACAGGTTAACGAAATTAAAGTTCATATGGTTGAACCCGTTGCCCTGGTAGCAAGGGATAAAGTATTGAGTAGACTGACTTATGGTCTCCACCGGCACAGATTTTAATACTGATTCGGAAACAGTAAATGAGCAATCAGACAAAACGTTCACGGCGTAGCCCTTACCTGGTTTGAAATCTCCAATATTATTTTGCCATCCTCCAAAAATACCCCAGTCTTCAATGGTATTACCTGACTCATTCATAACCTTTTTCAAATTTCCTGTGTCAATAAGTTGCTGAACTACTGCTATCCCGTCCTGAGCCGATTGAGCAGGGAACCCAATAAGGTTCCACCCCGCGTTGAGGTCGATTTGCATTGGCAGTATGGCAGCTATACCTTCAATACTAAGGGTGCAAAGTTCATTGACATTGATTTTATACCCTTCGGAGGAAGCAATATTTCCGATGCTATTTTGCCAACCGCCAAAAGTTCCCCAATCTTCGATTACCCTACCTGACTCATCCATTACCTTTTTCAACTTGTTATCATCGATCAGGGGTTGAACGATATGCATGAGGTTGATATCTGCAGGGATTACATTAGTCGAGATGATGTTCCATCCAGAAGTAAGTGAAATTTGCTGGTTATATGATGATAAGGATGAAAGCTCTACAAATGCAGTGGCTTTTACAGCAAACTTTCCATCACTTACCCAATCGGGATTATCGTGATAATAAATAGCTGTTACTGGTGAAAATTCTTTGTTTAAGCTCTTGTCATAGATGATATAAGTGATCGTGTCCCCTTCGATATACCCATTTCCTGAACCATCATCGCGTGAAACGTTAATAGGAAGAATATTTGAAGTAGAAAGTGAGGCAGCAAGGATACCAAATCCAACGCATTTAGCGCCATCGAAGATGCCGATTTCGTCGCCAGCGACAAGATCCAGCTTGTCGAGTTGCGCGGTAACCACATTGATGTTCATGTGGTCGAAGCCGTTTCCGTTCCATACCGTTTGAAAATGTGCATTTGTTGTGACAGCAACCACGATTTCATCAGTTGCTGAATTACAGGTTCCATCGTTGACAACCAACGAGATTGTAAATGAAGTATCGCTTGTTACAATTGGAGCCATAAAACTTGGTTGGGCTAATGTATTTGAATTTAAGGTTATTTCTGACGGAGCTGTCCAGAGATAGGTAAACGGGTCGCCGTCGGGATCTGATGAGGCGCTGCCATTCAACATTACCAAAGATCGTTCAGAAACCGTCTGATCGGAGCCGGCGTTTGCTATTGGTAACCGATTTATCGTTACCGAAATGCTGTCGGTGTTGCTGCAACCTGATGCTGATGTTTCTATAAGAATATAGGTGGTAGTAACAATTGGCGAAACAACCGGATTCGAAACAGTTGAAGAAAAACCAGCAGGTATCGATATCCAATTGTAAGAACTTCCGGGCACGCCGGAGGCACCGATTTGAGTATTTGAATTTTGACATATTTTTCTGTCCGGCCCAGCCAGTGCAGCAGGAAGTGGGTTTACAGTCACCGTAACACTGTCGGTATTGACCAGACTGGAGGCTGTAATCGTTCTGACAAGGATATAGATTGTTGTTTCTTTTGGTGAAACAACTGGATTGGCTTCAGTGGAAATAAAACTTGACGGTACTGATGACCATTGGTAGGTGCTGCCAGTTATAGCTGGCATGCCAATTTGCGTGTTGGTGTTCATGCATATCTCCCTGTCCTCACCTGCCAGGGTGGCTGGGATAACAACTGTGATTTTAATGACATTCGATTCGGCAGCATCCTCCCAATCTGAAATGATATTAACACGGGCCAGCCTTTTAAACCATGTAGTTGTGGTGAGTATGCCTGGCATGTAGGTCTCGGAGTTGCTCGAAGCAATATCGATAAAACCTTCTGTTTCGCTAATGGTCGACTGCTGCCATTTGTATTCCAAAATTCCAACATGCCCTGTTGGTAATGATTTGCTTGTAATACCGGGGTGAGCAGAACCATAGGAAACCGAATCCAGGCCTTCAATTTCTCCGCCCAGGGTGGGATTGCCAGGATCTGTTCCTTCGTTGAACTCGTAAGCGCCCATATCGATGGTACCTGCCTGTGAATGGTCGGTTTTTAATAACTTCCTGCCAAAACCAGCACCCCTGATGTCGTTCGTTTCATTGTTTATGGAATCAATCCCGGCATCGGCACAGGGCGAAGTATTGAGAATGCGAAAATCGCTGGTTGGGTTGATTAATTTGGGATTTACAGTGATACAATTGGCATCGGGTGTAAATGTCGATGAATTATATACATCGCCTGTTCCGTTGCCATAGCATGAAGAGTATAATTTAATAGTTGAATAATTACATAATTGTTTTCCATCCTTTGTTGCACTATTTCCCCAGATAATTGAATTTTTAATTGTTGAGGTGGTGGAACTGTTATACAGCCCTCCGCCAGAATTAACAGACGAATTTCCTGATATGGTGCAGTTGGCCAGTGTTGGTGAAGAGGTAGAACCGTTATACACCCCACCCCCATAAAAAGCAGAATTAATGACAATGAGGCAATTGGTGAGCTTTGGCGATGAACTTGTATTATAGATTCCTCCGCCTTCTGAAGATGCAGTATTTTCTGAAATCACACAATTACGTATTGTTGGGTTTGATGAATCCTTATTATAGATTCCTCCTCCATCGGAAGCTGAATTCCCGGTAATAATTAAATTGGACAGCGTTGGTGAGGAGGAGCTTTCATTGTATATTCC
>CAZSIK010000104.1:2349-12609 GCA_964606515.1 uncultured Prolixibacteraceae bacterium | reverse complement strand
GATCGAGGCCATTGCTTCAATCCTGGCAATCAAGTACAAGCTTGTACCTCCAACAATTAACTTTTTTGAACTCGACCCGGAAATCGATCCTAAACTCGATTTCACTTTTAATAAAGCCAAACCACGCGAAATCAACTATGCATTAAGCAATACCTTTGGTTTTGGTGGTCATAATGCTACGGTTATATTCAAGAAGTTTCAATGATAAAACTAATTTATCAACGGATAAAACTCTTTTCTTCACCCAGAAAAGAGTTTTATTTGTTTTTAAAAGATTTACTGGGTTTTTATCCTGGTAAATTGAATTTATACGATTTGGCTTTTGTCCATAAATCGGCCTCCTATACCGATTCGATTGGAAAAATTATCAACAACGAGCGGCTGGAGTATTTGGGCGATGCCGTTCTGGGTTCGGTGGTTGCAGAATACCTTTATAACCGGTTCCCTCATCGCGGAGAAGGCTTCCTTACCCAAATGCGATCCAAATTGGTTAATCGCACCTTTCTAACCCATTTAACCCATGAAACCGGTCTCGACCGCTTTGTTAAATCGCGAACCTTAGGGAATGCCAGCTCCAGTCATATCTACGGCGATGCAATGGAAGCATTGATCGGGGCAATCTACCTCGACAAGGGTTATCAAACGGTGAAATATGTAGTTATCAAAAGGTTTCTGAACTCCTATGTCAACCTGATTGAATTGGAGGGCACCGATAATAACTACAAAAGCCAGTTGATTGAATGGGGTCAAAAAAATAAAATGGAAGTCAGTTTCCATACCGACGAAGAAATTTCGGAAAACAGCAAATACAGTGTTTTTGTTTCTTCAATAAAAATTCAAGACGATGAAAAAGGACGGGGCTATGGCAGCTCTAAAAAGGAATCACAACAAAATGCCGCCCGCGAAGCTTTAAAATTGATCGAATCATTGGAACTGGAAAACAATGCTCAGGAAAACATAAAAGAAGGTGATTGATTTTCCACTCATGTAGAGGCTTAGAATAGGCAAACAAGATTCATATTGAAGTTAAAAATCGTTTACCCTGCGGTTAAATATTGTTAATGTTCATCTCAACGGCCCTCCTATTCGCTTATATTTGCTGAACTATGGGTAAAAAAACCATTTTTGGATTGATCGCGGTAATGACCACGGTGCTCACCTTGCTGATCATCGTTCAGATGAACATTATCAACAGCGCGGCCAAAATCAAGGAAGAGCAGTTTTCTCAACTGGTTAAGCGTTGCCTGATGAAGGTTGCTTCAAATCTTGAAGCAGAAGAAACCAGGCAATTTCTTCTTTCTGAGCAACATCTCGACCAAAGAATCGGGTTCCAATCGGGAATCGATCCTATTTCTGGAGCCATGGCCGATATGATTAACCACCGTCAAATCAATTTTTCTTTCAATGCCCGATCCGACAATAAAGGGAACCTGAAAGCCGAAGTCATTTATCGTGAACTTTCATCGGGAGTTTCACGAAAAGACTTCCCTGTAAACGATCCTGGTTCATTCGATCCGTTGACCAACCTGAGCGACTGGGAACGCGAACGCTATTTCCAAAGCATCAGGAGCCGCGATGCACTGGCCCGAAACGTTCAATATCAGCTGATGATGGCTAGTCGCCCCATCGAGAAACGGGTCAATCCTGTTCTGGTTGACAAATTGCTCAACGAGGAATTCCAAAGCAATGGAATTAACCTTCCCTTCGAATTCGTTGTGAAATCGTATCACCAGGGTGAAGAAAAAGTGGTGTTCGGATCAGCCAATTATAAGAAACATAGAAAGAAAGAACATCAAACCCCGCTCTTTACGAACGACCTTGTTTCACAAAAGCCCAACTACCTTAAAGTCTATTTTCCCCGAAGCCAGAACCATTTCCTCGCGTCAACAGGGATCATGGTCCTTCCTACCATCGTCCTCGTTTTGCTTATTATCGGCATTTTTGCCTACACCATCATGATTATTTTGAAACAGAAAAAACTCTCGATCATTAAGAACGACTTCATCAATAACATGACCCACGAACTGAAAACCCCGATTTCGACCATTTCGCTAGCCTCACAAATGTTGCGCGACCAAACGGTTGTTTCGACCCCAGCCACTATCGACCGGATTTCAGGAGTCATCTATCACGAAAGCAAACGACTGAGCATGCAAGTCGAGAAAGTATTGCAAATGGCCATCTTCAGCGAGGGAAGGTTAAAAATGAAGTTCCGGAGTGTCGATCTGCACGAGGTGCTTACCTCCTCGGTCCAAAACTTCGAAATCAGGGTACAAAAAGAAAACGGCACCATAACCCTCTCGAAAAATGCCGAGCGCTTCATTATTTTTGGCGACCAGGTACATATTACAAATGTTTTATTTAACTTGCTCGATAATGCAGTAAAATACAGCAAAGGGAACCCCGAAATTGAGGTTGAAACTGCCAATAAAAACGGCTCTATCGAGGTTTCGGTGAAAGACAATGGGATTGGAATTGCCAAAGAACATCAAAAGCAAATTTTCGAACGGTTTTTCAGGGTACCCACAGGAAATGTTCACGACGTTAAGGGATTTGGCTTAGGACTGCATTACGTGAGCAAGATTGTTGAAGCCCATCATGGTGAAATACTAATTGACAGTGCGTTGAATAAAGGAACAAAATTTACGATCAGATTCCCTATAAAAGAATAAGAATATGGATGCAAAAATCAAAATTTTACTTGCCGAGGATGATGAGAATCTCGGGTTATTGTTAAAAGAATACCTCATTGCCAAAGGATATCAAACCGATCTTTTCCCCGATGGTGAAGCAGCTTACCACGGTTTTATGAGGAACACTTATCAACTTTGCCTGCTCGATGTGATGATGCCAAAAAAAGATGGCTTTACCCTGGCTAAAGATATCAGGATGATCAATGCCGACATCCCCATCATTTTCCTTACAGCCAAGAACCTGAAGGAAGACGTGATTGAAGGTTTTAAAATAGGCGCCGACGATTACATGACCAAACCCTTCAGCATGGAAGAACTGATATTCAGAATTGAAGCTATTTTCCGCCGAATCTCTCCCGATCAGTCACAAAACGAATCCACTTCTTTTAAAATAGGGAAATATGCTTTCGATGCACACAAACAAATTCTCAGCCTGAACGAAAAGGAAATCAAACTAACCACCAAGGAATCGGAATTGCTCAGGCTCTTGGCAATTAATGCCAACAAAATACTTGAACGTAATTATGCCCTCAAAGCCATCTGGATCGACGACAATTATTTCAATGCCCGCAGTATGGACGTATACATCACTAAACTAAGAAAACACCTTAAAGAAGACGAAACAGTAGAAATAATCAATGTTCATGGCAAAGGCTATAAACTGATTATGTAATTTAATATCTATACTTTCTCATTTTCAATAAAATAAACAAAACTACAACCTAATTACCTGCTTTGTAGAAAACTGCTTATTGATCACAAAAATGTAGGTTCCTTCCTTTATAGGTAAACTAAACCTGATAATATCGGTATTATTCCCGTTGAAAGAAGATATTTTTTCTCCCAGTAAGGTATAAACCTGAACACAACGGATTGGAACGGTGGAATGAACAGAAACAAAGCTTTTGTCGCACGAAATGCGGAATTGTTCCTTCTTGTAAAGATGACTTTGCGTGCCCGAGATTTTTGCATTGGCCCTTTCGTATTCTACACTGGCCATAATGAAAGGACCTACTCCTTTAAGGTCGTTTGAAACAATACTTCCTGCGTCGCTCCCATCGAGATAATAACTTGCCGAACCATCTCTCGAACGATTCGAGGCCGGTCCTAAACCAGCCGAACGACAAATTCGGTTCAACGACAAATTCCCTTTTGCATCAGAAGTAATAAAGGTAGAAATAAGCCCCTTATAAGCCTTTTCAGCAATTGGTTGGTACACTACACTATCAATAATACCAATTCTTACGGCTTTTAATAGGGCATAAGTAAACATCGAAGAAGCAGAGGCTTCAAGGTAGTTTGGCCGGCCCTTGGCCGATTTAAAGCTGCTGTCGTACCGGAGCAACTGATACCAACATCCGCTCGTGGGATCCTGCCAGCGTTTGATCCCCGCCGCAACCTGCCTAAATATGTCGATCAATTCCTTTCTACGATCATACGATTGGGGCAGTATTTCAATCACATCGACCAAAGCTGCTGCATACCATCCAAATCCCCTGCCCCAAAATTCCTTCGAGCATCCGGTAAAAGATCCCGTTTTATTGGCCCAAAACGAATTGGCATCATCAGGCATAGCCGACCAGGCATGATAATTCAACTGAAATTCAGGATCGTATGTCTTGCCGTGAATCAGAACAAATTGGTTCACAATGTCAGAATATCCTTTACCACTGTTGTACTCCTTTTCGTATGCTGCATAAAAACGAGTCCCCATAAATAAACCATCAAGCCACATCTGGTGAGGGTAAACCTTCTTGTGCCAAAAACCTCCATCGTTGATATAGAGGGTACGAGGTTGTTGTTGTAATTGCTTCCTCAAGGTATCGAGGGCAATTTTGTATTGCGATTTTGGAACCAGCTTATTAAGTTCGAAAAGAAATTTTCCAGGATTGATGTAATCGAGGTTATAGTCGGTAAATTTAAACGCGGGTCCAATTTTCCCGCTTGCAGCATTGACTGTGGCATTGGCATGATTACTTGCATAGATTAAGTATTTGTCGGTCGTATATAAATCGTACACCTTTAAAAGCGATTCAACAAATAAACCGTTGGGATAATCCCATGATGTAAGATTGGTACTCCGGGCCATTTGCGAGTTGGCCATTCGTTGGGAATAAGGGTCTTCTGCAGAAGCCCTGTATGAAAAAGCTGCTGTTAACAGCACAACTAAAAGAAAAATACCCGATTGTTTCATTCCTGTTATTTAAAAAATGACGAAGTATAAACTTCATTCCCTAAAGATATAAATTAGGGATGAACTTACCTTGTATGATACTGGCTACAATTTGTGCCACTTCGCGTTTATCCATTTTAAAAAGATTGACGCCCACTTCATACACGTAATCAATTTCCTTTTTAAAGAGTTGATTATCTGAAATGGCCAGGTTTGCCAGATAGGCAATCATGCTGATTCGTTCTGAAGGATTTAGAGCCAAAATTTGCGTGATTGCTTCCCCAAAAACTTCATTTGCTTTCCCACTCTCATAAATCTGGTTTAAAAATTCTTTGGGGAAAACGGTAAAAACACTTAATTGATCGAGCATGAGTTCAACTTCTTCACCAGTAAGCTTTTCATCGAGCGAAGCCATGAGGATGCCTGCCGAAGCCATAAAATATTTCCGGTGATGATCGAGCTCTGAAGTGCTTAAAGTAAGCATGGCTTCAATATGTTTGGCCATTTCATTTGAAAGCTTTTCATCGGGTTTAAGTTCTTCATTATTGATCAAGGCCTTGTACAAACCCGATTCGCCAAATAATTGGATTGCCTTAATTCGCAACGGATTAACTGGATGCGATAGGATATTCCCGTTGTTATGGGAAAAATAATCTAAAACCTTTTCGTTTTCGGTAAGGTAGGCACGATAATCAAAATTGATCCGTGTAGGATCGAGGCCCGAAGCCATTTTAAAAAATGCGGAAGCGCATTTATCAAGTCGGGAGCAAGCAATAAAGCCAAACCGATCGGAAGTAAGTTCCGAAAGTTTTTTCCAAAGCTCAATCTTATTTTGTAAAATCAAGGGAATCTCTTCAGGCACAGGAAAAACAAAATAGATCAAGCGATTAATCCTTGCAAAGCGGCTAATCAAGTGCCCAATTTCATGCCCTACTACAAACCGGAGCTCGTCGTCATCGAGCATACCAATCATCCCTGAATTCACATTGACAATGTCGGCTTCGTTCTCATCGATTTGAGGAATGGCAAACGCGTTCAGTTCAGGGGTATTCGTAATGTAAAAATCAATGTTTTTCTGATAACCCAACTTTTCCTTTACCTCATGAAAAAGGCTATATAGAGGAGCAGCCATCTCGGGGGTGACTTTAAAACTATGACCCTGAAGGATGTTTTTCCAAATATTTTCTTCCGGGTCAAGGCTTGCTTCTTTAAGTACCGACTCGACCATATCTCCCTCCAACAATTGAAAGAGTTCATTTTCGAGTTGCAGTTCAAGCTCGATCCTGATTTTATCACTATTCATGGTTTGCTTGATTTTTTTTTGTTTACACGATATGGAAATGCCCTGATGAAGTTCATCAGGGCATTTAATTTTTTTTACGAATCAGGTTTTATAGTAATGCATCAATCTTCTGGGAAAGAATTGATTTGGGTACTGCACCTACTTGTTTATCGGCCACTTCGCCCCCTTTAAAGAAAAGAATGGTAGGAATGTTACGGATTCCATATTTGGCAGGTATTCCCGGGTTGCTGTCAACATCCATCTTGGCAATTACAGCCCTGTCGGTATACTCGTGATGGAGTTCCTCAACAATAGGGGTAACCATTCTACATGGGCCACACCATTCAGCCCAAAAATCGACCAAAACCGGTTTATCGGATTGGAGCACTACTTCTTCAAAATTAGCATCATTTACTTCTATTGCCATGATATACAATTTTTTGATATTTATTTCTAATTTTTAACCGACAAAGTTAATTGATTTTAAACTGAATTCCCTGTTTGTTTTGCAAATATTGAATGAATTCATCGTTTACCTCAATGCGGGTATTTCGAGAAAACAGATGTAAGTTAGTTTTTGTTTCCGGGTCGAGAATATTAAATTCAAGAAGGGCATTGCCTTTATTTTTTTCGCAAACTTGCTGGATTTCTTCTACGAGTTGATCGCTGATTAATTGCAGCGGCATATCGATGATAACTGATTTCACCCTGTTTTTTCGAACTTCTGATAACAGTTCTGCATGGGTAAGCACGAAATCGAGTTTTTCGGGTTCATTGTCTGAACGCCTGAAACGGGGTTGTACTTTTCCCTTAACCATGAGAAACAAGCCTTTTTGGCATATTTTTCCAAAGTTGAGGTAGTCATTTCCATAGAAAAATATTTTCAGAGAACCTTCATAATCGGTCAGGGTCATTTGCGAATATTGGGTACCCTTTTTTGTGAGGCCCACAAAAGCATCGGTAACCATCCCAGCCAGGGTAAGTTCTCTACCTCTGAATGGGGTAAAATCGGTTTCTAGCTGGGCTAAAGAAACCCCTTTGGTACAAAAGCTGTTGATTTCGAGCTGGTAATCATCGAGCGGGTGTGCTGAAAGGTACATCCCGATCAAGTTTTTTTCGTGTTCAAGCTTGATGATACCAGGCCATTCTTCACCAAGCGGGGGTTTAGGGCGTTGTATGGCAACTTCTTGCATCCCACCGAAGAGCGATTGTTGCAACTTATTGCGTTCATTTTGGAGGAGGTTCCCATAACGGATCAGGTTCTCGATGAAGGTAAGTTCATTTTTATCGGGAATAAAAAATTGTGAGCGATTGCAGTTGCTGATCGAATCAAAGCCTCCTGAATAAGCAAGTGCTTCCCAATTTTTTTTATTTACCGAGGATAAATTAACCCGTTCTGCAAAATCGTAAATGTCTTTAAAATCGCCATTCTTATTTCTTTCCTTGATGATGTCTTGAACAGCATTTTCACCTACCCCTTTAACACCCGCCATTCCGAAACGAATTTCCCTTTTCCGGTTCACGGTAAACTTATGAAATGATTCGTTTACATCGGGACCCAGTACAGGGATCCCTTGATGCTTACATTCGTCCATGAACAGCGAGATCCGGTCGATGCTCGATAGGTTCCGGCTAAGGGTCGCGGCCATGAATTCGGCGGGGTAATGCGCTTTTAAATAACCGGTTTGATAAGCAATGTAGGCATAGCAAACCGAGTGCGATTTATTGAAAGCGTATTGGGCAAAGGATTCCCAGTCGGACCATATTTTATCGACAATTTTTCCGGGGTCTTTATCTCCGCAACCTTCCACAAACTTTTCGTTTTTCAGGCAGCCGTCCTTAAACTGGGAACGGAGCTTATCCATGATGTCCTTTAATTTTTTACCCATTGCCTTCCGCAACGAGTCTGATTGCCCACGAGTAAAACCTCCCAAAGCCCTAGAAAGCAACATCACTTGTTCCTGAAAAACAGTAATTCCATAAGTATCTTTGAGGTAGGGTTCCATCATGGGATGGTCGTAAATGATGGTTTCCCTTCCATGTTTTCGGTCAACAAAGTTGGGGATGTATTCCATTGGCCCGGGCCGGTACAGGGCATTCATGGCCACCAAATCTTCAAAGCGGTTGGGTTGAAGTTGCCTGAGCCATTTTTTCATACCGGGCGATTCGAACTGAAAAATTGCCGTAGTATCGCCCTTGCTGAACAGCTCGTAGGTAGGCCCATCCTCCATGTCTATTTGGTCAATATCGATCTCGATCCCTTTCAATCGTTTTATGTTTTCAAGGCATTCTTTAATAATTGAAAGAGTTTTCAAGCCCAGAAAGTCCATCTTGAGTAGGCCGATGGCTTCAACAAAACGGCCATCGTATTGGGTGGTAAACAAATTTTCGTCTTTGGTGGGCATTAAAGGGATGTGTTCCGAAAGGCAATCGCGACTGATCAATACCCCACAAGCATGAACACCACTCTGGCGAACCGATCCCTCGAGAGCTTCAGCCAGTCTGATGGTATCGGATATCAATGGGAACGAGCTTTTTTTCTCTTGAAGCAATTCAGGATTTTCGGTGTAGGCTTTCTCGAGGGTCATTCCCGGGGTTTCGGGAACCATCTTGGCCAGGCGGTCGGCTTCAGAAAGGGGAAGTTGAAGAACCCGAGCCACATCGCGAATGGCCATTTTGGCGGCCATGGTACCAAAAGTACAAATATGTGCCACCCTATCTTGCCCGTATTTCCGGGTTACCCAATCGAGAACCTGTTGACGGCCGTCATCATCAAAGTCAATATCAATATCAGGCATTGAAATACGATCGGGATTCAGGAATCGTTCAAAAAGAAGATCGTATTTTATCGGGTTCACGTTGGTAATGCCCACACAGTACGCCACCACCGAACCGGCAGCAGAACCACGGCCTGGGCCGACAATGACCCCCATTTCGCGCGCGGCCCTGATAAAATCCTGTACGATAAGAAAATAGGCTGGGAACCCCATTTGTTTGATGGTTTCCAGTTCGAAATCGATCCGTTCCCTGGCTTCATCAATCCGCTCGCCAAAGCGCTTGGCTGCTCCCAGATAAACCAGGTGATGTAAATAATCGGCTTCAAACTTGATACGCAACACGCTATCATACCCGCCCATTTTTTCGTACCGGTTAAACTCTTGTTTCAATAATTCCTCCGAATACTTTTCACGATATTCATCGATCGAACCAAATTCGGCAGGAATGGGAAACACGGGCATAATCGGGTTCGAATTGAGTTCATACACTTCTACCTTATCGGCTATTTCAGCCGTATTCGCCAATGCGTCAGGCACATCGTCAAAAAGTTGCCGCATTTCATAAGTAGTTTTAAACCACTCCTGTTTGGTGTAGCGCATACGGTCCTCGTCGTCAAGGTTCTTGCCTGTATTGAGGCAGATCAAGATGTCGTGGGCATCGGCATCTTCCTGATTGACAAAATGAACATCGTTCGAAGCCACCAGTTTCACCTTGAATTTCTTCGAAAACTCGATCAATACCTGATTTACCTTAACCTGGTTTTCGTAAACCTCTTGTCGTTCACGCCATGATTCGGCAGGATGACGCTGCATCTCAAGGTAAAAATCGTCGCCAAACAAATTTTTGTACCATTTCAAGGCTTCTTCCGCAGCAGGCAGGTTATCTTCGATAATTCGCTGTTGTATTTCACCCCCGATGCAAGCAGAAGTAACGATCAAACCTTCATGGTGCTTTTCGAGCAACGATTTGTCGATACGGGGTTTATAATAAAAACCTTCGTTGCTGGCCACTGAAATCAACTTCAGTAAATTTTTATATCCTATATGATTCTTGGCCAATAAGATAAGATGATCGCCCGAGCGGTCGACCTTTTCAGATTTGAATTCTATCCCTCTGGCTGCGACATAGGTTTCGCAACCCAATATTGGTTTAATTTTAAACCAATCCGTTTTAGGCAGTTCGGAATTTCCATAAGATTTTGATTTGCACGCATCCCAAAATTCCTTGATGCCAAACATTGTTCCATGGTCGGTTAAAGCCAGTGCCGGCATCCCATCGTCGACCGCTTTTTGTACCAAGGCCTTGATTCCTGCCTGACCATCGAGAATGGAGTA
>CAZSIK010000104.1:0-2339 GCA_964606515.1 uncultured Prolixibacteraceae bacterium | reverse complement strand
ATTGAGAGTGAACATGTAAATGCACGAAAGGTATCATAAACTATTGTGCTTTTGATTTTTAAAAATTATCGCACCCCATATGAGCCGATTTCCTAAATTACAGATTAAAACCGATTTTAGCCTAGTTTGTTGAAAATTTGCCCGCTTAAAACCATTAAAAAAGCCTGCTGATCTTTAAAGACCAACAGGCTTAGCCAATAAGAAAGTAAAAAAAGTTGTTAACAAAGCTTATTCTCCCCAAACGAAGGCACTGGGTGAAGAAAAGGCAACACTTTGTATTTCCAGCATGTTGTTATACATCATGTCTTCGGCAATAATAGCAAATACAACAAATTGAAGCGAATCGCCTGCTTTTGGGGTAAAGTCGCTATACCATCCCAAACTATTAGGAGTAAGCTTAATTGAAGTAAATTCGTTGTTGATCCATCCTGAATTAAACACTATGGTATCGTGTTTCATTACCCGCGCATAATAATAGTCTGAACCCGTCACAGATGGCCAATCAAAAGTGGTCGACATTTCGTTTCCGTTATAATAAAGCGAGTCGAGGCTGAAAGGTTTAAGAACGTTCGAATTGAGCAAATCAGAATGCGAGTGGGTACTATTATCGGGAAGGGTAATATTAAAATAGTAATATCCCTGACCTGGGATCTGGGGTTTATAATTCTGCAAAGGGGTGGCATATTCAAACATAGCGCTATCGGAATATAAAGGGTACAACTGAATATCTCCCGCATTTTTTTCACTTTCCATCACCACGCTTTTCATGGGCATGTTACATTGTACCTGGGCATCGACTGAATATAGTGTATCCCCGTTTATCAGTCTCGAAACGATGAAAACATCGCTAAAAAAAACAGGGTCACTTTCGAGATCAATACAGGAAGTAAATCCTGTTAACACCATCAACATCAGAAATGTTGCTTTAATTTTTAAATTGGTTCTCATATTTTTTAAATTTTGATACTTACCAAACTAAGGAAACACGTTTGCTAACGGTAACACATTGGATATCGAAAGAGGAAGAAATCGGTTCGAAAAGATAAGAGAATACCTCTATTGAAATCGGATCCTCCTTTCCGGGGCGGGAGGCACTGAACCAACCCGAGCTCGTTTTCTCAATTACCAGGCTTTTCTGGCTACCCATGAGCAAACTACTTTCATATATTACTTCGCCGTTCGATGCAAAGATAGCTACTTTATGTTTTTCGGCATTGACATCACAATTCCATTCAAGGCTTATGCTTTGATTGCCCCTGTCGATTGAAGCCTTTGTCAGTACAGAAGGCTCAATGACCTTATCAGAAAGATAATCGAACGATTGGCTTTTTAACTGTCCATCGAATACTCCTTCGAAGCGATAATTGCCTTTTTGGGGCTTTTCTTGTGTATAATCCAATTCTGAGGGAAAGTGGGCAAAAGTATAGCCAAAATCGAGCGAGTCGAGCTCCTTCTTTTCATTGGGAGTTTCGTCAAAAACCACAGTAGCAGCAACCATGGGTTGATTGCCATACACATAAAAAACCGGGGCATATCGAACCTCACTGCTGTCGGCAACCGCCTTGATGAACACATCTCCATACACCATCCCCTTTTGTGCTTCATCGAGAAATGAAGAACAAGAAACCAGAAACAGCATCGACAATAAGAAAATTAATAACAATTTAAATCCATTCATAATATTTTACAGCACTTTAAGCAGTTCACAAAACTAAGTCATTTACTAATTTATTCTCAATTTAAGATTGAAAAAGGATTCAAAAGGTTGCTTTTGGAAAAATAGGAGCAAAATGAAAAAAAATCATTTCTATTGTTCAGAAAATATTGAAAACAAAAATATTGTTGTACTTTTGCCCCACAAAAAATAATTAATAATTTTAAAAAACAAGTTATGCCAGTTAAAATTCGTTTGGCTCGTCATGGCCGAAAGAAATTCGCCTACTACCATATAGTAGTAGCCGACAGCAGGGCGCCACGTGATGGCAGGTTTATTGAAAGGATTGGTTCATTCAATCCCAACACGAATCCTGCTACCGTCGAACTGGACTTTGCGAAAGCATTGAAATGGGTACAATCGGGCGCACAACCCACCGAAACCACTCGTACTATTTTGTCGAACGAAGGTATTCTAATGAAAAAACACCTTCTTGAAGGAGTTAAAAAAGGTGCATTCGATGAAGCTGAAGCCGAAAACCGCTTCCAGGCTTGGATGAAATCGAAGGAAGCCAAAACCCAATCGGAAAAAGACAAGAAATTGGCTGTAACCGAAGCAGAAAAACAAAAACGTCTTGAAGCTGAGAAGAAAGTAAAAGAGGCTCGCGCTCTTGAAATTGCCAAAA
>CAZSIK010000103.1:11249-12659 GCA_964606515.1 uncultured Prolixibacteraceae bacterium | reverse complement strand
TCCTGTATCAAGCGGATGGCTCGGTTCATCCGGTCGGGGGTGGTTACAAAGATGGTAGCCGGATAAATCGAAACCCGATCGAGGTTTTCAAAGCGTCTGCCGGATTCAGGATCAAAAAGCATGATCTCTTCAACTTCTTCACCAAAGAAAACAATCCGGATGGCCGAATCGGCATAGGCAGGAAACACATCAATGCTGTCGCCTTTTACCCGAAAAGTGCCCCGCTTAAATTCGATCTCGTTTCTTGAATACAAGCCATCAACAAGCTTACGCAGAAAAGCATTCCTGGACATTAGCTGCCCGCAAAAAATCTCAACTACATTGGCATGAAAATCCTCGGGATTACCAATGCCATACAAACACGATACCGATGAAACCACGATCACATCGCGCCTTCCCGATAAGAGGGCCGAAGTGGCACTGAGCCTGAGTTTCTCAATTTCTTCGTTGATTGAAAGATCTTTCTCGATATAAGTATCCGTTGTCGGGATATAGGCTTCTGGTTGATAATAATCGTAATACGAGACAAAATATTCAACTGCATTTTCAGGAAAGAACTGCTTCATTTCGCTGTACAATTGCGCAGCCAGAGTCTTGTTATGACTAAGAATTAAAGTGGGTTTTTGTACCCTTTCGATCACATTGGCTACCGTGAAGGTCTTTCCCGAGCCGGTTACGCCCAGCAGGGTTTGAGCTGAAACAGCATTTTCGATCCCTTCAACCAACTGATCGATGGCTTCGGGCTGGTCGCCTGTAGGACTATAATCCGAAATAATCTTAAACTCCATGTATTGCTCTATTACACTACAATCACTTCTTTTTCAAGATGGATTCCGAATTTTTCGAAAACCGATTTTTCAATCAAGCCCGAAAGTGCCAGGATATCCGATCCGATGGCTTTTCCATAGTTTACGAGTACAAGGGCCTGATGTTCGTGCACCCCGGCATCGCCAATGCGCTTTCCCTTCCAGCCACACTGATCGATGAGCCAGGCGGCAGCCACCTTGATCTTTCCCTCTTCCGTGGAATCGTATAATGGAACCTTGGGAAACCTCGATTTTAATACCTCGGCTTTAGAAACTTCAACAACCGGGTTTTTAAAAAAACTGCCTGCATTACCCATTATCCGAAAATCGGGCAATTTTGCACTTCGTATTCCGACGATGGCCTTTCGTATGTTATTTACGTTTATGCCCCCCAGCTTCCCTACTTCAATTTTCACATCACCATAATCAATATTGAATTCCGGGAATTTGTTTAACCTGAAAAGAACGGAAGTAATCACGACCCTACCCTGATTTTCGTTCTTGAAAATAGAATTCCGGTAGGCAAAGCGACACTCTTCTTTTGAAAATTCAACAGCCTGCCCGTTTTCGAGGTCGATAGCCCTGACCCTTTCAATACAGTCCT
>CAZSIK010000103.1:8893-11239 GCA_964606515.1 uncultured Prolixibacteraceae bacterium | reverse complement strand
CCGTTTCCGGATCGGTGCGGTCAACATGAAGGCCATAGGCACCGATATTCTGCACCGGACAGGCCCCCACCTTCCCCGGGATTAACGAAAGGTTTTCAATACCCCCCAGGTTATGGGCCACCGTATACGCCACCAGTTCATCCCATTCAACACCGGCACCCGCTTCGATATAAACAAAATTCCGGTCTTCGTCTACTTCTACGATGCCAGGAATATTGGGGTGAAGGACTAAACCGTTGAAGTTATTGGAAAACAAAAGGTTACTTCCACCTCCTAAAATCAACATTTTTACAGGAAGGGAAAAACGTTCCAAAAAACCAACCAGTTCAGTACTCTCGGTGAATTCAAAAAACAAGTCAGCAAGAACAGGGATGCGAAATGTATTGTATTGCCTCAAATCGGCGTTTTCGATTATGCGAATCATGAGAAATAAAATTGAAACCCCAAATATCCAAAAAATAGTTTAGATTTGCTTGTTCGTGTTGCTTTTTATGAAAAAAACCCAATCCAGGAAACCGAAAATAGCCATGGCCGTTACCAACGACCTGATTACCGACAACCGGGTTCACAAAATGGCGGCAACTCTATGCGAACTTGGATATTCAGTGAACCTCATCGGACGAAAAAAGCCAGGCAGCCAGCAAGTATCAAACAGAAACTACCAAACACACCGGTTTAAGGTACCCTTTCTAAAAGGCCCCCTGTTTTATGCCAGTTACAACCTCGCACTCAGTATATATTTGCTTACAAGAAGGTTTTCAATAATCTGGTCGAACGACCTTGACACATTGCCTGCCTGTTACCTCGCTTCAAAAATAAAACGTTCGGTGTTAGTTTACGACAGCCATGAATTGTTTACCGAAGTTCCAGAACTCGTATATCGGCCAGGTACCCGAAAAATATGGGAAAAAATTGAAGGCTTGCTGGTTCCCCGCCTGAAGTATTGCCTCACCGTTTGCCAATCGATTTCAACCTATTATCAAAATAAATATGGGACCCACTTCCTGGTGGTGAGAAATGTACCCATACGGGATGAAACCATAACCGAAAATTACACCAGAATAAGCAACGAGAAGCCGGTTATTCTTTACCAGGGTTCGGTTAACCTTGGCCGTGGAATTGAAGAAGCGATCGGGGCCATGCACTTTATCGACGAAGCCGAACTGTGGATTGTTGGCGAAGGCGATCATTACGGCTCGTGCATTGAACTGGCCCGAAATGAAGGATTAACCCACAAAGTACATTTTGCCGGACGGGTTCCCCTTGAAGCACTTTCACAATTTACTGGAAAAGCAAAAATTGGCCTTACGCTCGAAAAAGACCTCGGGCTCAATTATCGTTATGCACTTCCCAACAAGCTTTTCGATTACATCAGGGCCGGAGTACCGGTATTGGCTTCTGCACTTCCTGAAATCAAAAAGATAATAGACACTTACCAAATCGGCCTCACCATAGAGGAAATTTCGCCCCGATCCATTTCATCTGCAATTTTATTCATGCTTCAGGAAAAAGAAAAAATGGAAGAATGGAAATCGAATTGCCAAAAAGCTGCAGCCCTTTTATGTTGGGAAAAAGAGCAAAAAATTGTTATCGAATTGATGCAAAAAATTGAATCTGATTTAACCCAATCAAGAAAAACACGATAAAATTACGAAGACCTACTGTTCATGAGCAGATTATCCGTAAATTGGCTTTCGGATAAAAAACATGATTTCGGATAAAATAAACATAAAGAACTGTTCATGGCATTTTAACATGCCTTTTTTCTTGTTATGGTTTGTCGCATTAATCATTCCTTGTAACGGCTTAGCAAAAAAACATGAACGTCTCCCTATTACCTTATCGGCAGAGCAGAAAAAAGACGATATCCGATGGTTCTTCAATCTGGTGAAAGACTATTACCCATTTACACAAGCCATTGAAAATGAAAAAGGTCTTGCCTCCTTTATTATGTTTGAAGAAAATTATCTGAATAAGACCAGCACTACCCTAAGCAACAGTGAATTCATAGCAATTGTAGCCGAGTTACTACAACTGCTCGAACAAGGAACCGGCCATGCCGATCTTCTCGAGTCAGTGCACTTGCCCCCATACTGCGATACTACCCGCTTGTGCCTCGAAAACCACATCAGCAAAGCCTCAATCAAGCTCAATCCTTATTGGGCAAAACTCTACAACGAGACAAACCGCTGATTGTGCTCTGATTTTAAAATAATTTATTAGGATGGCAGCTATTTGAACAATAAAAAAATAAGGATAGATGGGATAAGCATCCCCAAAGGTTCAAAAATGATCAAAATCGACCAAATTGAGGTTCTTGAGCACGTTAAATTGCTGCAACATCAA
>CAZSIK010000103.1:4148-8883 GCA_964606515.1 uncultured Prolixibacteraceae bacterium | reverse complement strand
AATTGGATCAATTCATGACCAGAACGAATATTGGGAGGTACAGTTTCAAACTCCAGCACTAAAGATTATCGATTGTCAGGTTCCTAAAAAAGTAAGATACCCAAGCAACAGAAACCTTCCTGTTGATAAAGGGCACTTTCTGCTTAGGGAATTGGGACACAAGACGGCTTACATCAGGTTATCCCATTTCCCAGATGTTGAAAATGCACCTTTTGACCTCGAAAAAATGACCGACTTTCTTTCTGCACGGAATGGCAAATACAAGAAACTCATCATCGATCTTCGAAGAAATTCAGGAGGAATGCCCCGGTATGGTGAAAAACTCCTGATTGAACCCTTTATTAAAAAATACACCGAGTATTTACAATATGCCGCCGTGAAAAAAACAGTTTACGATAAACTGGTTAAGGACGCTTATTCGAACAATAAATTTCATGGACGAGCAAATCCCAATTTCAATTTCGGCTCCGTCGAAGTACTCCCCTATGCCCAACTTCCTGAAAACATCAGGTTAAAAAACACTTATGATGAGCAACTTTGCTACCTGAAAGCAAAAAAAACCTTCGAAGCCAATCACGATTTTCAATTTGAAGGAAAAATTTTCCTGCTTACCGATAACGACAGCTTTTCTTCGGCTGAAGATGTGATCAGGGCTTTTAAAGAACTAAACATTGGCACCATTGTAGGAACAAGCAGCAGTGGAGGTGGAGCAGTTGTGTTGGCTTCCCAAATTTTCGAATTGCCTAACAGCCACATCCTTTTCAACCTTGAAATTGAAATGGCCTTCAATACCGATGGCACGATCAACGAAATCTACGGGACCAAACCTGATGTAGAACTTGAACCATCAACCTTTCCAACTTCCTTTCCTGTAAGTTTTTCCGCCTTCGATTTATTACGCGATCACTGGATACAATGGATCATTAACCACTAAAATTTCATTATTTCAAATTGACCATTTAACCTTGAATTAACAAATTCAACCCTGCTTTTTCATTTTTACTAGTAGCCTAATTCCCCTCAACTCTTTGATCCAAGGACATTAAGAACAAACGTTTGCATTGATTACAACCACTGTAAATCAAAAATTTACATCATCATAACATTGAAAATTTTCTGCATAAAATTTTGAATATCTATTTTTGGACTTTAAAAAACTCATTAAGGTTTTTAATTGTTATTCAATCGCATTGATAGACAGAAAGATAGTTTAATTAATCAGAAAAATATGAAACTGAATCGTTCAACAGCAAAAGATGCCCAAGTTTATCCAACCCGTATCCTTCAATTTGGAGAGGGAAATTTTTTACGCGCTTTTACCGACTGGATTGTCGACCGAATGAACAAGGAAATTGGGTTTAACAGTGGGATTGACGTGGTTCAGCCCCTGGCAAACGGAATGGTTGATATGCTAAATCAACAGGATGGCCTCTATCATGTGTATTTAAAAGGAATAAAAAACGGGCTTCCTGTAAAAGAATTTTCCCTGATCGATTGCCTCAACCAGGGCATCAATCCCTATACCGATTACGAGCAGTATTTACAAGCCATAAACAGTCCCGATCTGCGCTTCGTGTTCTCGAATACAACCGAAGCTGGAATTAGTTGGGACGAAAACGACAAACCCGGGATGAAACCCCAAAACTCGTTCCCGGGAAAAGTTACAGCCTTGCTTTATGAACGATTTAAAACATTTCAAGGCGACCCCAACAAGGGCTTGATCTTTTTTGCTTGCGAACTGATTGATAAAAATGGCGATAACCTGAAAAAATTCGTACTTCAACATGCGAAGAATTGGCATTTGGAAGAAAGCTTCGTTCAATGGGTCAATGAGGCTTGTTGTTTCTGCAACACTTTGGTCGACAGAATAGTACCTGGTTTCCCAAAAGACGACATCAAGGAAATTCAACAGGAAATTGGGTATGAAGACAACCTGGTTGTGGTGGGCGAATACTTTCATTATTGGGTAATTGAAGCCCCCGAGTGGGTGCAAAAAGAATTCCCAGCTCCCAAAGCCGGTCTTGATGTAAAATTTGTAAAAGACATGACCAAGTTTCGTGAACGCAAAGTTCAGGTGCTTAACGGATGTCATACTGGGAGTTACGCAGTTTCCTTCCTGAGCGGTATGGAAACCGTGCGTGAAGCCTTCGAAAACCTCGAAGTAGGTGGATTCATGAAAGACCTTGTGTACGATGAAGTGTTGCCAGTTCTTGAAGGAAACGAGAAAGAACTGGAAAGTTTTGCCAACAAGATCCTCGAGCGCTTCCGCAATCCATACATCAGGCACCAATGGCAGAGCATCGCCCTGAATGCCATGTCGAAATGGGAAACCCGGAATCTTCCCACCTTGCTGAATTATTATGAAACCAATAAAATGTTGCCTCAAAAAATGGTTTTTTCGTTGGCGGCTATGATTGCCTACTTTAAGGGTGAAGCCGAAGGGAAAACCTATAAAATTCAGGACGATCAATGGATTCTTGATTTCTACAAGGAAGCCTGGGCAGCTTGCGATGGCAGGCCCTTCTCCATTTATCAACTGGTGGAAAAGGTATTGAAACTGGAAAAAATATGGAAGCAGGATCTCAACCAGGTACCCAACCTCACCATCACCACAAGCCATTACCTGTTCCTGATCCAGCAGGTTGGAATGAAACGGGCGGTTAAGGCAGTGCTCGACAAAAACAATCCTTTGATGAAAATGTCGTAATTTCAATCCAAAAAAAAGAAATATGGCAAAATTCATAAAAATAAACTCGGCCGATAATGTGGCGGTTTGTATTGAAGCCGGTAAGATGGGTGAATTGATCCAAATTGAAAAGCAAGCCATCGAGCTTCTCGACGATATTGAAACCGGGCATAAAGTTGCTTTATATCCTATTGAAAAAGGACAGGCAGTGATCAAATATGGTGAACCAATTGGAACCGCTACCGAATCGATTGAGTCAGGAAAGCACATTCATTCCCATAACCTGAAAACCAACTTGTCGGGTACGGTTTCTTATTCATTCAAACAGAAATTGAATACAAGCCGTTTTACAAACCGGAAGCTCACTTTTAAAGGCTTTTCGCGTTCAAACGGGCAAACCGGAATACGGAACGAACTGTGGATCGTGCCTACGGTTGGCTGCGTTAACGGACAGGCCCAACAAATGGTCGACCGGTTCAAGAGTGAATTTCAACCCGATGATATTGATGGAATTGAAGTGTTCAAACACAATTATGGCTGCTCGCAATTGGGCGACGACCATATCAATACCCAAAAAGCCCTGGCCTCCCTCATCAAGCACCCCAATGCAGGAGGAGTTCTTGTATTGGGATTGGGCTGCGAAAACAACCAAATCGATCACTTAAAGAAGTATATTGGCGATTACGATCCTTCCCGTATCCGCTTTCTGGTTGCCCAGGAGGTAGAAGATGAAATTGAAGCCGGTATTTCCTTGTTGGCCGAATTATATGAAGGCATGAGAAAGGAACGCCGACAAGAAGTACCTCTTTCGGAACTTAAGGTGGGGCTTAAATGTGGGGGATCTGATGGTTTTTCTGGCATTACGGCCAATCCACTTGTCGGTCAGTTTTCCGATTTTCTTGTTGCCCAGGGTGGTACTACTATTTTAACCGAGGTTCCTGAAATGTTTGGTGCTGAAACCCTATTGATGGAACGGGCTCAAGATAAAAAGGTCTTCGATAAAACGGTTACGATGATCAACGACTTCAAGGACTATTATTTGCAGCACAACTTACCGGTGTACGAAAACCCTTCGCCAGGCAATAAGAAAGGAGGCATTTCAACGCTTGAGGATAAATCATTGGGATGTACCCAAAAAGGAGGTTCAGCAACAGTTGTCGATGTGTTGGGATATGCCGCTCCAATAGAAAAAAAGGGATTGAACCTGCTCTCGGCGCCGGGGAACGATCTGGTTGCAGCATCGGCTCTTGGTTTCAGTGGCTGCCAGATGGTATTGTTTACCACAGGACGAGGCACCCCGTTTGGCAGTTTTGTACCAACAATGAAAATTTCGACCAATTCAGCTCTTTTTCAAAAGAAGAACAATTGGATCGATTTCAACGCAGGCGAACTACTTGAAGGAAAAAATATGGAAACCCTTTTGGAAGAATTTATTCAGAGGATAATTGAAACCGCCTCGGGAAGAAAATTGCGCCACGAAGAGAGTGGTTTTAAGGAAATTGCCATATTCAAAACCGGGGTAACCCTCTGATTATCCTCCCGAACGTTTAACTTTATATCCTGCAATTTTAAGGAGTTCCATTATTTTATCCCTGAAATCGCCCTGGATTAAGATTTCCCCCTCTTTTACTGTACCCCCAACACCGCATTTGGTTTTTAAGGTTTTGCCCAATTCTTTCAAGTCCGAATCGGATCCGATGAACCCGGTTACTAAGGTTACTGCTTTCCCGTTACGCTGTTTTTTATCGAGCATTACCCTTAGGTTTTGCTGATTATTGGGCAGGGTAGTCGTTTCTTCAACCTCATCGCTTTGATAATTAAAATCAGCTTTGGTAGAATAAACAACTCCCAACCGTTCTTTCCAATCGTTTGCCATGTGAATAAGTTCAATCAAAATAAAACAATAATGTCTACTACGACCAGATCAATTGTGTTTACAGGAACAACGGTCGATAATGCACTTCGGTATTTCGCCCAGCGATTTGATATGAGATGCGGCCCCCAATAAGGCTGCTTGTTGTGGCATGCCATACACGATGCACGATTCTT
>CAZSIK010000103.1:0-4138 GCA_964606515.1 uncultured Prolixibacteraceae bacterium | reverse complement strand
ATCCTGGGCAATGGTACAGGCCCCTTTGCTCTTTATATTGAGTAAGCCTTTCGCTCCGTCGGCACCCATACCGGTAAGAATAATGCCTAAGGTTTTGTTCTTGGCCACCTGGGCCACCGAGTCGAACATCACATCAACCGAAGGCCGGTGACGATTGACTGGAGGTTCGGTAGAAAGTGAAACCCAATAGCCGGCACTGTTCCCCCTGAGCAATAAATGTTTTCCTCCAGGCGCGATCAAAGCCCGCCCAGTTGTTACCCGGTCGCCCTCTTCTGCTTCTTTCACTTCGATGGTACATAAGTCGTTAAGCCGGTCAGCAAAAAGCTTTGTAAAGCCTTCTGGCATGTGCTGGGTGATGATAATTCCAGGAAGATTATTAGGTAAATTTCTTAAAATAAATTCAATAGCAGTTGTTCCTCCGGCCGAGGCACCGATCGCGATCACGAAGTCGGTTTGCAAGGCGATACCAGGACGTGGAATGGCTTTTGGGGGTGCCATTTCAAGATCCAACACAATTTTTCGCTTTTGAATTATATTTGCTTGGGATGCTTCTTTTATTTTCTCAGATACATCGCTGTAAAAATCGTAAAGATTCGAGTCGCTTTTAAGTTTCAATGGTTTATCGATCACGTCGATGGCCCCATATTGATAGGCTTTGAGGCACACTTCCCGGTTTCCTTTGGTGATGCTAGAGATGATGATCACCGGGATTGGATGTTGTTGCATGAGTTTGGTAAGAAAGGTCAAGCCATTCATGTGGGGCATTTCGATATCGAGGGTGATGACATCAGGAACCACTTTTTCGATGATTTCAACAGCCTGAAACACGTCGGCAGCAGTACCGATCAATTTAAGGTCAGGATCCGAATCAACCGCGTTTGCTAAAACCCTTCTAAAGATGATCGAATCATCGACGACCAAAACTTTAATTTTTTTTTCACCTTCTGTCATCACCAATCCTCCGGTTTAAAATTTAACATTTTGGATATAATCCAGTTTCACATGACCAGTCTGAACATCAAACAATATTTTCATACCATTTCTTCCCCCGGTAATCTCCTCCACAATTCGCACATTCAAGTCGGATAATATGCTTCTGGCAACTTCAACATTTCTTTGTCCAACATTAAATCCTGCCATATCGAGGTTTAACAAGCTAGCACCACCGAATACTTTTGCTATCAACCTTCGCTTTACGGCTCCAGCCAGAATAATTTTATCATGCAACTCGGTTATTGCAATATCACCATACCGAACATCAGGAACTCCTTTATTCTGCCAGGTAGGCAACATAAAATGGTTCACCCCCCCAATTTTTGTCCCCTCGTCCCACAATACTACAGCAACACAGGAACCAAGAAGCGTAAACACTTTATAATCGCCTGCAACTACAGCTAATTCACCCTGTTTTAAATACTTAACCTTATCCAAAACATCCTAATTAGACCAGTTTTTCCCTTAAAATATCCAAGGTAAACGGTTTTACCAAATAATCATTCATCCCCGAATCGAAACATTTCTTGATCCCTTCTTCCGACTCGTTAGCCGAAATGGCAATAATTTTCGCCTTATGGCTGCCCTTCTTTTCATTTTCCCTGATTTTTTCAGTAGCTTCAGTCCCGTCCATCCCAGGCATGAAGATATCCATCAGGATGTATTTATACTCTTTCTCCAGGCAGAAATCGATCGCTGCTTGTCCGTTGGAAGCCACATCGTATTCAAACCCCAGTTTGGAGATAAACATACCCAGAACTTTCTGGTTCAATGGATTGTCTTCAACCAGAAGGACTCTGCCTGAAATCGATTGACCAGATGTTTCGAATGGAAGCACCTTTTCTTTAACCTGTTCTGATTCCTTCATCCCGATTAGCTTACGGAATCTCCAGTTCAATTCGTTCTTATCGACAGGAAGTCGCAATACATCGTATTTCAATTCCAGTTTTTCGAGCGAAACATCGAGTTTAGCCGATGGTTTATAAGTAAAGATGAAAGGGATATTATGTAAATCCTGAATTTTTTTCAGTTTTTCAACAAAGATGGCCCCCTGTTTCCCATCGTGTCCACAGTTCACCACGAAGCAATTATAAGGATAGGCCTTGCACCGGAGTAAACCCCTGTCGGGAGAACCCGAAACAGATACAATTTCAGCATAAGTCTGCAGTTCTTTTTTTATTTCGTCGGCAACCCCCTTTTGGTCTTCCACGATCAATATTTGAAAATCTTTTCTGGTCATTCTTTTATGTGCTAAAGAGATTAGATGCTTGAATCGTTATCCTTGTTGCTTACTTTTACATAAACACTTGGTTGTACTTGTTTAATTGCAGTTGAAAACTGCGAAACCGTTTCGGATAAGCCTACGATAAGATATCCACCAGGCCTGATCTTTTTGATAAGCCGTTTTACCACATCCATTTTCGATTTTTCATCAAAATAGATCAAGGTATTCCTGCAAAAAACCATGTCGAGAGAATCGTTTGGAAATGGGTACTCATCGACCAGGTTTTGGATGAAAAAATGGATTTTATCGCGCAGAGCTTTACTTACCCTTACCTCGTTCGAAGAGTAATCCCTGTTCCGTAGGAAATACCGTTTCACCAGTTGGAGGTCCATATCACTGATGCTGTCGTAATCATAAATTGCCCTAACCGCAGTAGTCAAAACCCCCTGACTCACATCGGAGGCGTGTACGGTGAAGTCAAAACCACGATTTTTAAGGGCAAATTCGCCAAGTACGATCGACATGGTATAAGGTTCTTCCCCTGTTGAACAACCCGCACTCCACATTTTGAAATGGGTTTTGCCCTGGTTAAAAAACTCAGGTAAAGCTTTTTTCTCCATAAAATCAAAGTGATCCGATTCCCTGAAGAATTCTGTTTTATGGGTCGTCAATTCATCGATCATCTTTTCAAGTTCCCCACTTTGCTTGCCTTCGGGTGAAAGGGCAAAGTCGAGGTACTGAGAGAACGATCCGATCCCGGTGGCTCTTAATCGTTTTATTAATCGCGAATTGACCATAACGATTTTAATCGGAGCCAACTTTACGCCTAAATTATTGAGCATAAAATCCTGAACCCTTTTAAACTCGTTTTCAGTCAGTTTTTGATTATATAAAGAAATCGACTGGGTTAATTCCATTACCACCTTACTTTATTTTATCTGTTCAAATTGTTTGTCAATATCATCATTATCACTAAGACTGATCCTTATACCTTGGCCTTTAACCAGTTTTCCCGTTTTTAGTTGACTCCCCTCTTTCGGAACCGTCTTGGGCATAGCTAATTCTTTTATTGGTTTTCCAATAGGATCACCTGTTTTAATAAACGGCTTTTCTTTTGCAGTTTGATCGGGTTTTGTCGGGAATTTCTTATTTGCCAAATTCTCAACAACCTGATCTTTTCTGGTCACAGGTTTAGAAAGCTTTGGTTTAGGGCTTGTGTTTGCTACTTTCGGTACTATTTTTCCTGAAGTTGTTTTTGCAAGCACACGGTCGTCAGTTTGTTTGGCCCCTAGATTAATTTTAACTACTTTTTCTTTAGCCAAAACATCCGAATTGATCGGTAATTCGGGAAGTTGAACTATTTTTCTTTCGACCGGCCCCGACATGGAAAATTCAAAATCTTTTGCTTTCTTAACAGGAACAACTTCATTTTCAGCTGTTTCAGTCACAGATGCGATTCCAAGATCAAGTTTGGAATTTTTGCTTGGAGTCTCTTGTTCAGGAGCTTGAGTTCCAACAATTTTAAAAAAAGAAATCAATTGACCCAACGATCCGGCCATCTTAACCAAATCTTCGGCACTTGCAGCCAGCTCTTGCGATGAGGTAGCATTTTGTTGGGTTACGTTATTTAGGTCCTGAATCGACAAGTTTATTTGATCCAAAGTGAAGATTTGTTCAGTACCCGAACGCGCAATTTCATTAATAAGTTCAGATGTTTTCTGAATATCAGGTACAATTGCATTTAATAACTGGGAAGATTGGTGGCTGGCCTCAACCCCCATTTTTGAAACTTTAGTGATCTCGTCGGCCGATTCCTGACTATTTTCAGCTAGTTTTTTTACTTCTTCGGCAACCACTGCAAAACCTCTTCCATATTCCTGGGCCCTGGCAGCTTCAACCGAGGCATTCAACGAGAGAATC
>CAZSIK010000102.1:723-12762 GCA_964606515.1 uncultured Prolixibacteraceae bacterium | reverse complement strand
TATTTGTCAACGGGCCTATACCATCCTACTTCATTGGTAAGGATGGTATAGGCCCGTTGACAAATATCAATGCGCCGTTGGTAGCTATCGGCCTGTCCCATCTCGTCGAAGGCCATCACCACCACTGCCGCACCGTATTTTTTAATGATACCGGCCTGATGTTTAAATGCGTCCTCTCCTTCTTTGAGGCTGATTGAATTCACAATCGACTTTCCTTGCAAGCATTGTAAGCCTGCCTCAATAACCTCAAATTTCGATGAATCGATCATAATAGGAAGCCGTGCAATTTCAGGTTCGCTCATGATCAAATGAAGGAAAGTAACCATCTCTTTTTTGGCATCGAGCATGGCATCGTCCATGTTGACATCGATTATCTGGGCTCCTTCTTCAACCTGGCTCCGGGCAATGGAGAGGGCTTCTTCGTATTTTCCTTCGCCGATCAACCGTGCAAATTTTCGTGAGCCAGCCACATTACACCGTTCCCCAATATTTACAAAATTCGAAGCTTTTGAAATTACAAGTGGCTCAAGTCCGCTTAATTTTGTATCGTGCTTAATTTTAGTGCATTGATGGGGTTGAGCCTGTTGGGCCAATTGTGCAAAAGCCTTGATGTGTTCGGGTGTGGTACCACAACATCCACCAATGATGTTGACCGTTTTATGATCAAGAAATTCCTTGATGTGTTGCGACATGATCTCGGGCGATTCGTCGTATTCGCCAAATTGGTTGGGCATGCCCGCGTTGGGGTGTGCGCTGATATAGAAAGGCGCTTTTGCTGCAAGGGTTTCCAGGTGAGGTTTCATGTCTTTGGCTCCCAACGAACAATTCAGCCCAATCGAGATGGGTTTCACATGAGATAGGGAATTCAGAAAAGCTTCAACGGTTTGGCCTGAAAGGGTTCGGCCGCTGGCATCGACTATAGTGCCCGAAACCATGACCGGCATTACAATATTTCTTGCTTCACATTCTTCCTCAATGGCCATTACCGCCGCTTTTCCATTTAAGGTATCGAAAATGGTTTCGACCAAAAAGAGATCAACTCCTCCATCAATCAAACCTTGTACTTGTGTTTTATAGGCTTCTTTTAATTGCTGATAAGAAATTGAACGATATCCGGGATCATTCACATCGGGACTTATTGAGCAAGTTTTATTGGTCGGCCCCAAAGAGCCGGCAACAAAACGGGGCTTGTCGGGAGTGGAAAAGTTGTTGGCAAGATGTCTTGCAATGGTTGCCGCCGCCACATTAATTTGATAAGACTGATCTTCAAGGCCATAATCGGTCAACGATACGCTGGTGGCATTAAAAGTATTGGTTTCAATGATATCGGCACCCGCTTCGAGATAGAGCGAGTGGATTTCTTTTATGACCTCGGGACGGGTGATCGAAAGGAGGTCGTTGTTCCCTTTTTGATCTTTGGGTGCATTTTTAAATTGTTCTCCACGATATTCGGCTTCACTAAGCCGGTAGGCCTGAATCATTGAGCCCATGGCCCCATCTAAAACCAACACTCTTTTTGCAAGTTCCTCACGGATATCTTTTGTCATTCTTTTAATTTTTGTTGCTTTCACTTCTCAAAGAAATGATTTCTGGTCGAACCAAAAGCAAAATATTGGTTTGCAAAGATAATGCAAAGCCCTTAAAGAACGAGGTTAAGGTGGTTTACAATCCTAAGTATAGGGTTTTTAGTTTACAATTCATTTATGGTCTTTTTATATATGTGGAGCCAAAAGCCGATTAAAAATTAATCCTGTACAAAAACATTGGATAAAAACCTTGTTGATAAACATATTCTATCGATTGGTTTTTAGCATTATACGATCGAGAATAAATATTCTTGTGGTTCGAAAGGTTGGTGAGATCCAAAGCCCATTCCTGGGTAATCTTTTTTCCGTTCAATAGTATTGAAGCCCTGAAATCGATCTTGAAATAATCCTTTTCCCTGAAGGAATAATCTTTTGAATGATCGAAAATAGCTTCACCCTTTTCAATTGATTTTGCCAGATCGATATATGGATTTCTTTTTCCACCCGACCAAATAGTACGGAAATTCAAGTCGATAGAAAGCCTTTGGTTGATCGGGATTTCATAGCCACCCAAGGCATTGAGCACAAAGTTGGTATTGAATTCGGTATTTCTCCATACCTGATCGGAACCCTGGTATTTTGAATCGAAGAGCGAGGTGTTTATCAGGAAGTAATAATTGTTTTCAAGGTATTTTTCGAGGGTCAGTTCAAGGCCGTAATTCCTTCCGGTTCCCCCATTCACCAGGTTACTGATCCGTTCTTGATGAAATGAATTTCCGGCGTTGACCATCGAGAAATAGCCATAATTTTCATGAACAGGAACATTGTAAAGCCATTGATAATAGGTTTCTATCTTCAGTTTTAAATTGCGGGTAAAGTGATGGTCAAAACCGGCAACAAAATGATCGGCTTTTGAAAGCCCAAGATTCATGTTGGTTTTTTCATATAGTGAAGTTTCTGTGTTGAAATCTTCGACAAAGTAATTGAAAAATGCCTGTATCTGAGAATGTTTTCCGTAGGCAAGACTCATTTTGCTTGAAGGACTGATTCTATATGAAAGGTTAAACCGAGGATCAATTGCATAGGTTGAATTAAACAAAAATTCTTGGAAGTTCAAGCCTCCGTAAAGGGTCAGTTTTTCACCAAAGCGATGCTGCCATTCGGAATACAACTGAAGCAGATTGAGCCCGTTTTCCTGTGTATTCAGGTCGTAAATGTATTCACCATTTCTTGGTGGGTTATAAACTTCACCGGTAACGCTATCGGCCAAATCGATCGAGTACGATTCGAATGATCCTCCCAGGTTGAACGTATTTCTGCTGTTCAATTTACGGGTATATCGCGTGGTGAAGCTTAGTTTTGTTTCCTGGTTTCCTTCTCCGTAGAATCGTTTATCGGGCCTGCCCTCGGCTACGGAATCGATTTGGGTATGAACTGCAGTGTACGATGTGGATAAAGCAGTAAAAAGATGTGATTTTTCATCGGGTGAAAAGCGGTGGGTTATCGCGATTATTCCGGATGTTGAACCATTCCGGGTCCTTGTGTTCGATAAGATATCGTAGGTACTGCCACTGCTGTTGCCTTCGTCAAGAAATTCGATTGAACTTTTTCCGCCGATTCCCCAAATCGAAAGAGTCCCTGCGTTTTTTAACGGGAGGTTGAACTTGAAGCTGAGATCCTGGTAATAGGGAACAGCGCCTTCTGAAGTAGAGAAGCCCAGAACATTCATCAAGCCGGGAATCGAGTACCGGTAATTGACCATATACGATGAATTGTGTTTTCTTGAAACTGGACCTTCTACACCCAATTCCAACCCTCCGAATCCGGCCTGGCCAGTAAATTCATGTTTTGAAGAGTTACCATTTCTTAACCTGAGATCGAAGACTCCCGAAAGCGCATTACCATATTCGGCAGGGAAAGCCCCGGTGAAAAAATCGGAATTGGCCAGGAGGTTATTGTTGAGCATGCTTACCGGCCCACCGGTCGATCCCAGTGCGCCAAAGTGGTTCGGGTTGGGAATGTTAATGCCTTCAAGCCGCCAAAGTAGCCCTTGGGGAGAATTTCCACGAATGATGATATCATTTCGACTGTCGTTGGCTGTAATTACCCCGGCAAAATTCGAAGCCATACGCGAGGGATCGCCCCAACTGCCGGCATATTTTTCGGTTTCTTTTACGCTGAATTGGCGGGCGCTTAAGGCTGCCATCTTGTTTCGGGTTTCGCCATTTGCCCGGGCAGCAACAACAACTTCTTCAACTTTTATGACCTTTTCGATTAGTTCAATCGTAAGCACTATTTCTTTGCCCGAGCGTACTTCAAGGTTTCGAAGCAAAACGGGATCATAACCGATAAACGATACTGCTAGGTCGTATTTCCCGATCGGGATCGAGTTAAAAACGAACATTCCATCGTGGTTCGAAGTAGTACCAAAGCTTTTATCTTTTGCCCTGATTGAAATATTTGCCCCGGGCAAAGTACCCTGGGTAATTTTATCGACAATGGTTCCCCGCAGATTTTGGGTAAACTGTGCTTTAGAAACATAAGATACAGTACTAATAATCAACAATAAAACAATTTTTTTCATGAATGAAATTCATTTTAGATTTTTATGGCTATTTATTCATTGGCTAAAAATAACTAGCCTTAATTGGAACTCGATAAAAAGACGGACCAAGTGTTGAAATTTGAAGATGAATTGTAGCTACCGAGAATAGATTTGCAATTGAAATTACAATAAATTGAAAATCATCCTTATTTTTACCCCATATCAAATAACGAAAAATTGAAACAATCAACATGAAACATTTTAGCTTCATCTTCTTGATTATTTTTATTCTTATGTTTTTTTCGTGCGATGATCCTTCAGAAGAATACGAAAAACCAGATATCGATTTTGCCTATTCGATTTCTTACTTAATCGATTCAACTTACCTCGAAATTTGCACTTCCAATGCTTGCAACAATTTACCTTCAGATTCAAAATTCACTTGGGTTTTCAATGGATCGATCAACAAATTTTCATGGTCAGGAGAGCATGCATGCGATTATTACGATAAAAATGGCGACTTCTCCGTCTCGCTGGTTGTAACTACACCTGAGGGAATACAGTTCTCAAAATCGAAAATTTTTAAAATTGATGGCATAAATCCAAAATAAAACGATTGGATTTTTAATTAAGATAAAACTTAATGAATGATACTGTCTTTTAAAAATTGTTATAAGGATTTATAAGTTTATAAAATAATTTATTACTTTTTGCCATTCAAAATCAAACCAAAACCATGGAAGAACAAATCAAGCAGATTGCCGAACGGTTGAAAGGGCTTCGCGAGGTATTGGATATCACTGCCGAAGAGGCAGCCTTATGTTGTGGTATCGAAACTGGGCAATATCTTCAGTATGAATCGGGAAAGTGTGATATCCCGGTAAGCATCTTGCATAAGCTTGCTCAACATTTTAAGGTCGATCTCACCGCCCTCCTAACTGGTCAGGAACCCCACATGCGCCAGTACTCGCTTACCCGAAAAGGCCAGGGTGTGAATGTAGAACGACAGAATGCCTACAAGTATCAGGCTTTGGCTTACAATTTCATCAACCGGAAGGCCGAACCCTTTTTGGTGAAGGTAGAACCTAAGCCTGAAACTGCCTCGGTAAGTCTAAATGCTCATCCGGGACAGGAATTCAACTACATCCTCAGCGGAAGGTTGAAATTTTTTATCGAGGGAAAAGAGATGATCCTGGAAGAAGGCGATTCCATCTGGTTTAATTCTGGACTGAGCCACGGCATGCTCGCTCTCGATGGTAAAGAGTGTTGTTTCCTGGCCGTTATCCTTTAATCTTTTAAGCTTATTCCCATGCAATTATATAAGAAATACCTGGTCAAGTCCGACTTTGACTCGCTCAACGATTTTCAGGAGAACTTCAAAATCATTGTTCCCGATAATTTCAATTTTGCCTACGATATTGTAGATGAATATGCCCGGATCGAGCCTGATAAAACAGCCATTGTGTGGGTAAACGATCAGGGCGAATACCACGAGTTTTCGTTTGCCACACTAAAGAAACGCTCCGACGAAGCAGCCTCGTTGTTCCTACAGCATGGCATTGGCCATGGCGACAAGGTTATGCTGATTCTGAAACGCCGTTTCGAGTTTTGGTTTGCCGTGCTGGCTTTGCACAAAATTGGAGCAGTGGCCATTCCGGCTACCCACTTGCTTACCGAAAAAGACATTATTTACCGCTGCGAGGCTGCTACAATTAAAGCCATTGTGGCTGTGGGCGAAGAAGAAGTTCAGAAGCATGTTGAAAAAGCACTTCCTGATTGCCCTTCGGTTGAAAAACTGTTTTCGGTAGGTCCCACGTTTCCATCGGGTTGGGTGAATTTCAGCGAGGGAATCCGTACGGCAGCCCCTTTTGTGAAGCCGGCCAAACCTTCGGAAAATAGCGATTTACTTTTCTTGTATTTTACTTCGGGCACTACCGGAAATCCCAAAATGGTAGCCCACGACTATACCTATCCACTGGCTCACATGGTTACGGCCGTTTACTGGCACAACGTGCAGGAAAACGGACGTCACCTCACCGTGGCCGATACTGGCTGGGCCAAAGCCGTTTGGGGAAAGTTGTACGGGCAAATGATGGCTGGTTGTGCTGTGTTTGTGTATGACCATCAAAAGTTTGTGCCAGCCGAAATGCTCGATGTGATTGCCAAACATAAGGTTACTACGTTTTGCGCCCCACCAACTATTTACCGGTTTTTGATTAGGGAAGATTTTTCGAAGTACGATCTTTCGGCTTTAAAGTACTGTACCACAGCTGGTGAAGCTTTAAATCCAAAAGTGTACGAGACTTTCCGGCAGCTTACCGGAATCAAACTGATGGAAGCATTTGGACAGACCGAAACCACCGTGCAACTGGGTACCTGGCCCTGGATGGAACCCAAACCCGGCTCAATGGGCATTCCCTCACCAGCTTACAAGGTGGCTTTGCTGAAACACGACGGTACAGCCTGTGAGGACGGTGAACAGGGGCAAATAGTGATCCACGTAGGTAATGAAATTCCGGTTGGACTGTTCAAAGGATATTACCGTGATGAAAAACTCACGGCTGAAACTTGGAACAACAGCATCTACTACACTGGCGATATTGCCTGGCGCGATGAAGATGGTTATTACTGGTTTGTAGGCCGTGCCGACGATGTAATCAAAAGTTCGGGTTACCGTATTGGCCCTTTTGAGGTAGAAAGCGCTTTAATGACCCATCCTGCTGTGGTGGAATGTGCTGTTACCGGTGCCCCCGACGAAATTAGAGGCCAGGTGGTTAAAGCAACCATCGTGCTGGCCAAAGGCTATTCACCGTCGGATGAATTGGCTGCCGAAATACAAGACCATGTGAAAAAAGTAACGGCGCCTTACAAATACCCGCGCATTGTAGAGTTTGTTGAAGCTTTGCCAAAAACGATAAGCGGCAAAATTAGGAGGGTTGAAATACGAGAGAAAAAAGGGTAATTGAAGTTATTCTTCCGTTTGATAATAATAAGCTCCTTTTATCAGCACATCGTTTAATCCGGGTGTTTTAATCTCGGTAAAGCCATTTTGTACCTGGCCAGTTTCGATTGCAACTTTTTTAAAATGAAGCTCGTTGCCATTTTCACTGGTTTTAGTTAAAACATAGAGCTGCCCTTGGTCTGTAATAATGGCTTCGCTGGGCAATACCTCTGTCTCGTGCGAGGATATGATTACCCGGCTTTCAGCATACATGCCTTCCATCAAATTCAGCGCTTCCACATTTTCGATATGGGCAATGCAAGGGATGGTTTTGGTTTCGGGATCGATGGAACGGCCCACCGAATGGAGCCAGGCACGTTGTATGTGTGTTTTACGATCGGGATCATAGAAGTTCACTTCCTGTCCCGGCTTTAATTGTTGAACATCTTTCTCGAATACATTTAGTACCAATACCAACTTACGGGTGTTAACAATTCGGGCACTTTTTTCTTGTTGCTCAATGAATTGTCCGTTAACCACATTCATTTCGCTTAAGTAGCCCGATATGGGGGCAATTACCGGATAGGTCGGGGCAATATTTCCGGTTTCCACTTTTTCAGGATTTATGTTTACAGCTTGAAGCAACGCTTTTAACGATTGCTTTTCGGCATTGGCCATCTTCAGGTTCGTTTGTGCTGCAACCAACTCTTTATGCGGCGAAATTTGCTCGTCAACCAAGTTGCTGATGCGGTCGAATTCATGTTGCGCCAATTCAAAATGGGCACAAGCTTTCATGTAATTGTTTTGCAATTCAATAACCCTATTGCCGCCTACCTTAAAAAGCAAAGCCCCTTTATTAACAAAGTTGCCGGCAGCAAAACGTACATCCGAAACTTGTCCTTCAACCTGTGGGGATACTTGTGCAAGCCCTTCGGCTGATGGCCTGATAAAGCCATTTGTGCGTATATATTCTTGAATCACATGTTTTTGTGTTTGCCCTAATTCCATTTTCATGGCGTTGAATTGCTCAATGGTAAAGACAATGGCATTGTTCGGGGCTTCAGTGTTGTTTATCTTTTTTTTATTGCATGATGGGGTCAACACGACTATTACAATGATCAATATAATTGATAATATTCTGTTCATAAAAGATCATTTATAAGGTTAAATAATTAATATCTAATGCATTTATATTGTATCGAAACAATTGATCGAGGTACTCGATTTCTATTTCGATGGCACTTTCGATCGAATGTACAAAACGGAAAAAATCGATTTCCCCATTCGCATAGCTTTTGTTCGCAGCTTCAATTATTTGTTTCGATAGCGAAATGCCTGTATCTTCAAAATATTGCAAGGTCTCATGTAATTTTTTCTGCTCGGCGAATAAGGCATTTAATTTCGATGCAAATTGGATTTTGTAGTCTTGTTGCTGAAACCACGTAAGTTGTTGGCCATGTCGGGCAGCTTCGATTTTAGCCTTCTGGTTGCCATAGAATAAAGGCAATGCTAAGCCAACGTGGACTCCCTGATAGTTTTGGGCATTGTTGTAAGTGTTTGTTCCATTAAAATAGCCCAGGGTAATGTCGGGCAATAACTTGTTCTTTTCAACTTTTACTAATGCCTTGTTAAGCCCTGTTTGGCTGTTTAGAATCCGAAACCCAGGTTCGTTATCGATCAATGGGATTTGTGTCTCAATTCTCGCCAATATTTCATTCGCAGCTGTGTACTCAAATTTCGACTGCAGCAAGGCGTTAAACGCGGCAATGGCCATTTCTGTTTCACGACTTAATTGCTTAATATTCAACAATAAAAGACTGTGTTTCGACTGTGCATTTAAAAAATCAAGTTTGCTGATTTCACCTGCTTCAAATTGCAGCCTGGCCGAATGGGTATATTTCTTATAGCCCGAGTCGATCGTGCTGTATTTCTGTATTTTGTTTTTAAGATAAACGATTTGGTAATAGGCCATACTAACCTCTTTTGCAAGCTGAAAACTGGCTTTTTCGTACTCATAATTAGCTAATTCGATATTTTGTTTGCCCACTTTTCGCTGTGCAATATATACTGTAGGAAACTCGAACGATTGTTCAACACCCAGTACACCAATAGGGTATTCATTGTCGGCCACATTGTTTTGGTCGTATTCATAATAAACCGATGTTTTTTCGAGATTTAAGGCTGTTGGCAACAAGGCTTTTTGTTGTTTTATGAAACTGTCGTACGATTTCAATCCAGCATTGTTTTGTTTTGCCAGGTCGATTGCCTCGCTCAACGAAATAGGTCTTTGTTGGGCATGTACCGAAAAAATGGGAATCAACAGCAGGAGCAAAACAGAAACAACACTTTTACGCACAAACCGGAAAGGTCTTAACCGGAAACCGCTTACATCGTCAAAAATAGCGTATAATAAGGGTAAGGCAATCATGGTGAGCATGGTTGAAGTAATCAATCCTCCGATAACAACTGTGGCTAATGGTTTTTGAACTTCGGCACCTGCTGAAGTAGACAAGGCCATGGGCAAAAAGCCCATCATGGTCGATGCTGCTGTAAGCAGTACCGGCCGTAACCGTTCCATAGTTCCCTTGATTACCCGCTCTTTCATATCTAGAACCCCTTCATTCTTTAATTCTTTTAAATGTTCAATTAAAACAATCCCGTTTAGCACGGCAATACCAAAAAGGGCAATGAAGCCTACCCCTGCCGAGATACTGAAGGGCATTCCCCTGATCCACAAGAGCATCACGCCACCCACAATCGAGAGGGGTACTGCCGAAAACACCAAAGCAGCTTCACGGATCGAGCTAAATGCAAAATGTAAAAAGATAAAAATGAGCAGCAATGCAATTGGTATGACCAACATGAGTCGCCGTGATGCATTGTTAAGGTTCTCAAATTGCCCACCGTATTCGATTGAGTAACCAGTTGGCAGGTTGAGCTTTTGGTCGAGAATCGGGCGTATCTGGTCCACCACTGTTTGAAGGTCACTGTTGCGAACGTTTACACTTACAACAACCCTCCTTCGGGTATTGTCGCGCGATATTTTTGCCGGTCCGGTACTGTATTTTATTTCAGCAAGTTCGCTGAGCGGCACCTGATGGCCATTAGGCAAAGCGACGTAAAGGTTGCGTATGTGCTCGATGTCATCACGGAAATTGGGTTGAAGACGGGCCACAAGATCGAAACGCTTCTCGCCTTCGAATACGTTACCGGCAGTTTCTCCTCCAAAAGCCATTGAAACAGATCGATTCAATTCTTCAATATTTAATCCATAATACGCAATTTTAGTGCGGTTGTATTTTACACTCATCTGGGGCAGGCCTGCGGTTTTTTCCATGATCACATCGTCGGCGCCGGGAACCTTATCGATTAATGCTTTAGCTTCTAGTGCTTTTTGATTTAAGATGTCGAGGTCATCGCCAAATATTTTGATCGCCAAATCGGCCCGCACACCGGTAATCAATTCGTTGAAACGCATTTCGATGGGTTGGGTAAACTCGTATTCGATTCCGGGAATAATCGAAAGTTCTTCTTTAAAACGGTCGGCCAATCCTTCTTTCGTTTTGGCCGATACCCATTCTTTTCTTGGCCTAAGTTTGATGATCATGTCGATTTCTTCCATCGACATGGGATCGGTGGGCACCTCGGCTGCGCCTATCCGGCTCACGATCTGGTCAACCTCGGGAAATTTTTCAATCAATATTTGCTCCATCTGAGTGGTCAATTCAACGGTCTTCGACAGTGAAGTGCCTGTTTTTAAAACTGGCTGAATAACAAAATCGCCTTCATCGAGCGTAGGGACAAATTCTCCTCCCAGACGGGAAAAAACGATTCCTGTAAGGATCAACGAAGCAAGTCCCATTCCCAGCACCCATTTTTTATGCTGAAACGACCAACGAATTACCGGTTCAAATGAACGGTAAAACCATTTCATCATCCAGCGGGTCAACCTGAATGTTTTTTCCTCGGAAACGGGTTTTAATACAACTGATGAAATGGCAGGAAGCCAGGTTAGCCCGAAAAACATAGCCCCCAACAAAGCAAAGCTAAATGATAAGGCCATTGGCCTGAACATTTTACCTTCTACACTTCCCAGTGAGAGTATGGGAATGAACACGATCAGAATGATCAATTGTCCGAAAATCGCCGAGTTCATCATTTTTGAAGCACCACTGAAGGTGATTTTATCCATCAATTTTTGTCGGTTTAGGCCAGTTTGCCCATTGATCTCCGGGGAACGGATTGTCAGACTTACGGCAATGAACTCCACAATAATAACGGCCCCGTCGATAATAATCCCGAAATCGAGGGCTCCCATACTCATCAGGTTAACATCGATACCAAAAAGGTACATAAGGGAAATGGTAAAAAGCATCGACAGTGGTATGACAGAAGTGATTACAAGGGCCGACCTGAGATTGCCAAGGATCAGCAGAATGATAAGGAAGATGATGACAAAACCGATTAACAAGTTTTCGAATACGGTAAATGAGGTTTTGCCTATCAACTCACTGCGCTCAACAATCGGGTTAATGTAAACCCCCTCGGGCAGGGTTTTTTGGATTTCTTCAACTCGTTTTTTTACATCGCGAATTACTTTATTCGAGTTAGCATCCTTTAGCATCATAATCTGACCCATTACCTTTTCGCCTTCACCATTGGCTGTGATGGCTCCAAAACGGTTGGCACTTCCGTACCGCACCTGCGCTACATCTTTAACCAGCAAGGGAATGCCTTTGCCCGATTTAATTACAATCGATTCAATGTCCTCGATACTTTTTACCAGTCCATCGCCCCTGATGAAATAGCTCTGGTTTTCTTTTTCGATATACGATCCGCCGGCAACGCTGTTGTTTGCTGCAAGTGCCTCGTAAACATCGATTAATGTGATGCCAAAGCCTTTCAATTTTTCAGGGTCAACTGCAACTTCGTACTGTTTCAGCAGTCCGCCCCAGGTGTTTACCTCGACTACCCCGGCAATGCCCGACAACTGGCGCTTTACCACCCAATCCTGAATGGTGCGCAGT
>CAZSIK010000102.1:0-713 GCA_964606515.1 uncultured Prolixibacteraceae bacterium | reverse complement strand
GCAAATCCGGGTTTGGTGTCGAGTATGTATTGGTATATTTCGCCCAGACCAGTTGAAATGGGCCCCATTTCTGGGGTTCCAAAACCAGCCGGTATTTTTTCGCTTGCCGATTTAATTTTTTCTGCAATAAGCTGGCGGGGAAGGTAAGTTCCCATGTTATCGTCGAAAACGATGGTAACTACCGATAAGCCGAATTTTGAAATTGAACGGATTTCTTTTACACCAGGAAGATTCGACATTTCAAGTTCGACAGGGTAGGTGATGAATTGCTCAACATCCTGGGTCGAGAGGCTGGTGCTGGTAGTAATAACCTGAACCTGATTGTTGGTAATGTCGGGTACCGCACCAAGCGGGATACGGCTTAATGCAAAGATTCCGAAAGCAGCAATGGATATCGTAAGCAAAAACGAGATTAACTTGTTTCGGATACTGAAATCGATAATTCGGTTAAGCATCTTTTCAGGTTTTTGGTTTGAAACTAAATGAATATGTAAAAACTATTAAACTTAACAGTTTTTTCCAAGATTAGTTTTTTATTGGCCGCTTTTATGTAACCAAGGTTACAGAAGGCCGATTGAGGTGTAATATACACTAAGTCAACAAGTATTTAAAAGCAAGGAAAATTCTGATCTGGTAGCCCTTTTTATTGAAAAGGATTGTTTGGTAGGAGGTTACGATGGCGCATAGGTCGGCTTAAAAATAGGACTATCCCT
>CAZSIK010000101.1:8673-12777 GCA_964606515.1 uncultured Prolixibacteraceae bacterium | reverse complement strand
TGTTCAAGGCTTGGCTCGTTGATTTGACGAATACTGAAGATGGTTTTTTCTGAAATATCGACAATCTCATTGGTGATGATCCTGAATCCCCTTCCATGTTCTCCTGCCCGACTTGCCTCTATTGAAGCATTGAATCCCAGTATTTTAGTTTTATCGGAGATTTCTTTTATAAAACGAAGGATTTGGTCGGTTTTTTCGATTAGTACATAAAGATCGGAAATGCTTTGAAAAAGGTTTCTGAAATCCTGATCAAGCAATTTGAATTGCCCGGCCAGGTTGTCGATTCTGGCATTAAGTTCTTCCATCTCTTTTATCAGTCTGTCGCTTTTAACCACTCTCGGGTGGATATCGGTGTCGATCGTAACCAAGTTGGTTATTTTTCCATCCTTGTCAATAATCGGCATTAAAGCAGTTTGGGTCCAAATTGGTTTCCCGGTTTTGGTTATGTTCAGCGCTTCGTATCTGATAGGTTGTTTGGTGCGTGCAATGGTGCTAAGCCGTTGTTCCACATCGGGGCTGAATGAAGTTTTACGGTAATTGTGGCCAAGGGCATTTACAAATTCAGCATAGGTGTACTCGTACATTTTGGTAAATCCTTCATTGATCGAGATAATATTTCCATCAGGATCCATGAGCATAATTGCATTCGGGCTTTGGTCTACAAGGCGCTCAAACCTGTCAGCTAACTGGCATTTTGATTTGATCGAATTGTTTTGGGCGGTAATAGCAGAAACTTGGTTGATAAGCAGTTCATTTTGATCTGTTAAAGCCTCAGCTTGAATCTTTATTTTATTGTACCTGACCTGTTTTAAAATTAGGGCAGTTGAAACCCCGGCTAGCGAAAGGGTCAAAATCGAAACGAGAAATTCCATGCCATTTGATTTTTTGTTGAATACAAACATATCAATAAGAATAAAAAAATAAAGATAAAATATCATAAAGACACAATAAAATCATATTAGATTTACAAAAAGACAATAAAATGAAAAAATTGTTTTCTTGTGGTCTAACTGAGTTTCTGCGAAAATCAGTGCAATCAGCGGGAAAATTCAGGTTGGGAATAATGAAAAAGTTATTGGTTGGCGGAAAATCAGACACAGTGCTGGAAACAAGACCAATTGGCAATAAGACATTCTGTTTGCCTCTGGAAATTTTGCTTGATTCGTGGATCACCTATAGATCAATAAAAAAGAAAGGCCGTCTAAAAATCGATTTAAGACGGCCTCTCCTGGAGTATCACTAAAAAAATATTTACTCTGACGGAGGAGTGGGGTTTACTGGGAAATTAGGTACTTGCGATGGGTCGATTGCAGTTTCGACCTGCTGTTCAATCATCGATTCCTTCTTCATTTCATGGCGTGGGATGAACGCACTGGCCAGGATACAAAGGACCAAAAGAGCACCAGCCAGGTACCAGGTAAATTTTTCAAGAAAATCGGTAGTACGACGTACACCCATGATTTGGTTGTTGCTCGAGAAACTCGAAGCCAACCCGCCGCCTTTTGAATTCTGAACCAGTACCACCAGTACAAGTAAAAGGCATACTATAAATATCAGTACAATAGCAAGAATATACATTTTTGTTCGGATTAAGACATTAATTTTTTAATTTCTTCAATTTGCGCCGCAAAGTAACTATTTTTTTCCGGGAATTTCAAACTTAATTTTTGATAAGCTTCCAAAGCCCGAGAATAAAATCCTTGGGCCATGTATATTTTGGCCAAAGTATCGGTAATCAGTTCGTCGTCGAGTTCGGAACTTTTCCCCGAGCGGTCGATTGGTTCAGGTTCCTGGCCAGGTTTGATGGGCCGTAGCGAAGCTTTTTTTTCGATAAACTGATCAATGATTTTATTTTTATGATCTTCGTTTTTTTGATATTGATCGGTTGAAACCGGGGGCAGCAATTGCCATTCGTTTGAATATTGAATTTCGCTGGCAATGGTTTCGATGCGGGAATGATCGAGATCGAAAGTAAGGAGTTCGAAGGGTTCCTCCTTGATGGGGCGATTTTCGTGAAGCATCCGGAACAACATTGAACGGTCGGGGATGAGCACTGAGTGTTTTTCGAGATCCCGCTCGTATTTGTAACTGTTAATGTTTTTGAGGTTTCGTAAATAGAGCATCCTTAAGGTAGGGAAAAGGGGGAAATCGGCCATGAGCTCTTTAATTTCATTTAATGTGTTTTCGTCCAGTTTCTCTGGATGAAGGAGGTACGATATCAATTTCTCTTTTTTCACTACTTACCAATTGGCTAATGAACGGTTAAAAACCTGATCGATAATTTGTTCTGTTATATCTTTTAATAAGGTCTCTTCCACATCCGAGAGGTTTACCTCTGATGAAAAATCGGCGAATGCGGAAAACGATTCCTCGAAATCCTGGATATGGTTCTTGTTGTTGGTGAATTTTACCTGAACGGTAACTGTGAGCCTGTTCATTGCTTCCTGTTCAGCTTCGCGTAACGACATGGGCTTAATGTCGTATCCGGTAATGGCTCCCTCGTACTCCAGGTCGGGATTCGATGGCGTGGCGCTCAGACTGGTTTGTCTGATAAGTCTTTTCCTCAATTCTTCTACCACATATTCGGGGTAGGTAGGATTGATGTTGGGAGCGCGGGTAACAAATTCGTTCAACATAAAGGTTTTAATGTCGGGCGAAACGGAGGCATCGGTAAAAGAATAGCTAATTCTGCATGAAATAGCGAACGTGTTCAAAAGAACAAGAAGAAAGAAACAGAGGGTTGTTCTTAATGGCTTAATATTCATTATTGTAAGTGAATGTACTGTTTCCCGCCCTTTCATTTTTTTTTATTTTGATATGTTGTATTCTTTGATTTTCCGGTAAAGGGTGCGCTCAGAAATACCGAGTTCCTGCGCAGCGTTTTTTCTTTTCCCATTGAATTTTTCGAGGGCCTTAACAATCATTTCCTTCTCTTTTTCTTCAAGCGAAAACGATTCCTCTATGTATTCTTCAGCATCCTGAATATGTTCATGGTGCACGGGCGAAACCGGTTGGGCTTCGGGAGCTGGTACAAAGGGTTTTGCATGGGGAAGCACGGCAGGTTCGTCGTGGAGGGTTATTTCTTGTTCTCCGTATAGCTTTCTGATAATGTGTGCATTATCGCCATGGATCATTTCTTCGCTTTTGCCCTGTTTCATCAGGTCGAATACTAATTTTTTCAAATCGGTAACATCTTTTTTCATGTCGAACAAAATCTGATAAAGGATTTCTCTTTCAGAAGAAAAGGTTTTTTCTTCCGATTTTCTGTAAAGGGCAGGGAGCGGATGTTCATGAAAATGTGGAAGGTATCCCCTAAGTGCCGATCCGCTGATCAAACGTTCCTTCTCGATAACTGAAATTTGTTCGGTGATATTTTTCAATTGCCGTACATTACCTGGCCAGGGGAAGGCTGCCAAAACCTGTTTTGCCTCTTCATCCAATCTCAGGGCAGGCATACGGTAGCGTTCTGCAAAATCGTACGCGAATTTTCTGAAAAGCAATACAATATCTTCTTTCCGGTCGCGTAAGGGGGGTACTTTTACCGGAACCGTATTTAGGCGGTAAAACAAGTCTTCACGGAATTTTCCTTCAGAAATGGCCCTGTTCATGTCGAGATTGGTTGCTGCAACAACCCGCACATTGGTTTTTTGTACCTGCGATGAGCCAACACGAATAAACTCGCCCGCTTCGAGAACGCGCAGGAGCCTGACCTGGGTCGACAGGGGCAGTTCTCCTACTTCGTCGAGAAAAATAGTGCCTCCGTCGGCTACTTCGAAATAACCTTTCCTGTCGGAGAGAGCCCCGGTAAAAGAGCCCTTCTCATGGCCAAAAAGTTCTGAGTCGATGGTGCCTTCAGGTATGGCGCCACAATTAACCGCAATATACTTGCCATGCTTCCGGGCAGAGAATTGGTGAATGATTTGGGGAAATGATTCCTTGCCCACACCACTTTCGCCGGTAATCAAAACCGACAAATCGGTTGGGGCTACCTGCACCGCGACCTCGATGGCCCGGTTTAAGGCTGGTGAGTTCCCGATGATGCCAAATCGTTGTTTAATATCCTGAATATCGATCATACTGTTTACTTGAACATTTCAAAACCGA
>CAZSIK010000101.1:0-8613 GCA_964606515.1 uncultured Prolixibacteraceae bacterium | reverse complement strand
TTGCAGACAAAGTTACTATTTTCATTGAAGAATTGAATTTTTGATGGTTATTGTGTTCTTTGTGGATACACTCTCCGAAAAGAAAGACTATGATGGTTCCCTGAAAAGAAGGAAAAATTCTTAACCCTTAGTGGGACAGTGTTATATCTATTAATTTCTAAAAATATTCTGAAACATGTTTTTTTTGAATAAATCTGATCTTCAATTTTCTATCTTAGTTGACGGAAATTCAAACATATTTTTATGGAAATAGCTTACCCAGCGGTGAAGCGTACTTTTGACTTGCTTGACCGCTATCAGAGAATGTTTATCGACGTTCCTGTTGCCATTGCAGGAAGGGAAGGAGGGGCCTGGAAAACCTATTCTCCAGCTGAATACATCAAATTTACCCATCAAATTAGTTATGGTTTTTTATCGTTGGGATTAAAAAGGGGCGATGTAGTGGCTACGGTTACCAATAACCGGCCCGAGTGGAATTTTTTCGACCTGGGCCTCGCTCAGATTGGGGTAGTCCATGTACCTATTTATCCTACCATAAGTGACGAAGAATACCGCTACATCCTTAACCATTGCGAGGCTAAGTATGTAGTGCTTGGAGACAAAAAACTCCTTGATAAAATTGGTCCTCTGGTAGGAAATTCGGCGCACTTGCTTGATGTATTTTCATTTGAAGAAATTACTGGAGTAAAGCATTGGACTGAATTGGCGAAATTGGGTGAAGGATACGATGATAAGGAAGAACTTGAATCAAAAAAATCGTCGATCCAGCCTACCGATCTGGCTACGATCATTTATACCTCGGGAACCACTGGCGTCCCCAAAGGGGTCATGCTCTCGCATCAAAATCTGGTATCGAATTTCGTGCAGCATTCGAATAACCACCATCTTGGCAAAGGTGCAAGAACAATTAGTTTTCTCCCTCTTTGCCATGTTTTTGAACGGAGCATGAATTATCACTATCAATATAAAGGGATTGCAATTTATTACGTGGGAAACTTGGGGCAAATCCTTCCGGCCTTGAAAGAAATAAAACCACATATCTTTTGCACGGTTCCCCGTTTGCTTGAGAGGATTTATGATGGGATCCTTAACAAAGGCCGGGATTTGAAAGGAATTAAAAGGGCTATTTTTTATTGGTCGATTTATTTGGGAAGAAACTTTGATTACGGGAAAAAGTTTTCCTTGTTCTACCAATGGCAACGAAAACTGGCCGATCAACTGGTTTATTCAAAGTGGCGTGCTGTAATGGGCGGCGAAATTGAGATTATTGTTTCCGGGGGAGCTGCGCTTCAGCCCAGAATTGGACGCATTTTGGGTGTAGCCAATATTCAAACCCTTGAGGGTTATGGGCTTACCGAAACATCCCCTGTGATAGCAGTAAGCAACCCTACCCGGGATGAAATCAGGGTGGGTACTGTTGGCCCAATTCTGGAAGGGGTTGATGTAAGGTTTGCCGAAGATGGCGAAATCGTTTGTAAAGGCCCTAACGTGATGATGGGCTATTTTAAAGATCCTGTGCTTACCAGAAATGCCATCGATGAAAAGGGTTATTTTCATACGGGAGACATCGGTGTATTAGTCGAAAATAAATATTTAAAAATTACCGACAGGAAAAAGGAGATATTTAAATTGTCGGGGGGAAAATATATTGCCCCACAAATGATTGAAAATAAATTGAAAGAATCTTTGTTCATCGAACAGGCAATGGTGATTGGGGAAAATGAAAAATTTGCTTCGGCGCTTATTGTCCCTGCCTTCGCTTATATCGAAACCTGGATGAAGGAACAAGGCATAGAACCAGGTTCACGGGAAGATATGATCAATCATCCCCTTGTTATTTCAGCTATTAATAAAGAAGTTACAGAAGTGAACAAGTCTCTGGGCCAGGTCGAGGAAATTAAAAGGCAACGCTTGGTTGCCGATGAATGGTCGTCGGATACGGGTGAGCTTTCTCCCACCCAAAAGATTAAAAGGAGCGTTGTGGGGGCCAAGTACAGCCATATAATCGAGGAAATATTTTCGGGCGCACACGAGGAGCCTGAAGGCATGACGGGTATCAAAATAAAAATTCCAAGAATTAACTTAAGTTTTGCCGAACTGATAAATCGTTTAAAGAATAACGGGAATGGGAAAAATTGATGAATAATGGATATTAAATATTCTAACTGGCATTAATAATTCAACAAACGACAATATAAAAAAGGCCATCTGTTCAGGTGGTCTTTTTTTGTTTTATAGTTCGGTAAATACAGGTATTGCTTTGGCAGTGGTCGCAAAGGTGTTCCCGAAATTTTACTTCATTGCCAACACCCATCATCCCACTCACCGACTTTATTGGCGACATGAGCGCGCTTGAGCTGAGCGTAATCCCACAACAATCCTTTGGAAATAATTGAAACAGTTGGTGTTGGTCGGAAACTGGCCAGTCGCAATAACCAGGACTGTAACGATTCGAAACGGAATACCCTTTTTGTTGCATTTGCTTTGAGAACGAACCCTGAAATTGGTCCATGGCCTTTTCTACTGTAAGCGAGCCTAAAAGGTCGAGATAATATCCTTCAATCAGGTTACCTTCTGTCATCATCTTATGCGATGCCTCTTCAATTTTCCTTCCTGCCGTACAAAGAAAGAATGCCCCGTGGCTTGCCTTTTTAAAAAGAGTGGTTATTTTTCTTCCTGGATTCAGCTTGCAATAAGGAGTAACAACATCATCTTCTTGAATTTCTATTTCTGTTAAAACGATACTAGCATTTATTTCGGCCAACGAAGATCCAATTTCGAATGCATGGTTTGCAAAATCAAATAATTCTGCTTGCTGCTCAGGATTAAATTGGCCTGAATTACTCAATAGATCTGCTGGTTTCAGTAACAATTCATCGAAGGTTTTGGTGTAGTGGAACATTTCTTTCATGGGGCAAAATTAACCCAAATAGTTGGAAAAAAGATCATGCAGTTTTCGGGGGGAAATCGATTCTCCAATTGCAGTGAATTCAGTGCTTCCCGGGTAATCAGGGTAGACCTGGCAGGTATACTCTCCAAAAACCGATTGAAAAAGAAGGGTTTCGTTGTTGTCGAGAAGCAGGTATCCTTTGGCCCTGATCGAAAGCGAAGAAAGCTCGGTTAGAAAAAGTTCAACCTTACCGACAGGCATTTTTTTTGTGCTTTTCAATACAGCCGATTGTACCTTGGGTCTTCCTTCGCTAAATAAGGAAAGTTGATGCAAGGGCTTCGACATGAAATGGCCAGGCTCTTTTTCCCAGAAATCATTTTTTATCTGGCCATAGATAGTCAGAACTATTTCAGCCAAAGGATTGAGCTTTTTTACGTGTTGTTCTACATTTTCGAGGAGGGCACGATCGGCTAAATCGGTTTTATTGAGCAGGATCAGATCGGCTACCCTGATTTGTTGAACTACCCTTGGCATTCTTTGAAGGGCTTTTGAAAAATTCAATACATCGACGAGGCACACTGAGCCTGCCAGATATACTTTCTGTTGCAGTTGTTCATCACTGATGATCTGCATTAATGTGCCCGGATCGGAAAGGCCAGAAGCTTCAAGGAAAATGCAATCGGGCTTGTACCCATTGATCAAATGATGAAGGGTTTCGATGAAGTTTCCCAAGAGGCAGGCACAAAATACTGAGCCATTGTTGATCTCAACCAATTCAATTCCTGGGACAATGCGCTTGATCTCCTGCCCATCAATGCTGTTGGGGGCAAACTCGTTTTGGATTACGGCCATTTTACCTCTTTCCGGCTGATTTGTAAGCAGGTTTTTCAGGAAGGAGGTTTTGCCGCTTCCAAGAAAACCGGTAATCAGGTAGAATGGAATCAATTCTGGTTGGGTTTGTATTTTAAAATGGTTTTGATCAATTCCTGTTTTGGAGGAATGTGCGAAATGTATTCGATGTTCCCGTTGACGCAAATAGTGGGAAGGTTGTGTACGCCAAGCGCCATCATCATTTCAATCCCTTCTTTTTCCTTTATGCGGTGCTCGTAGTATTCAACTTCAGCGTTGATCTCAGCAACGGCATGTTCCACTGCTTCAACCATATACTGGCAAGGTGCACACGATGAGGAATCAAGGGTGATGATGTCGATCACCACCTTACCTTGGGTAAACCTTTCTTTAATATTGGTCGCTTGATATGTGCCGTGTGAAACTTCTTTAAGTTTTAGCAATTCGCGTTGATAAGGATCATGTGCCATTTCGGCAACATATTGAAGATTTTCGATCGGAGTGGCATAAGCCAGGTCGCAACCCGGAGCTAGCACAAATCCTTTTGTACCACCGGTTTCGATGCACTCAAGCGCATCACGTCCTGCATCCTCTTGGCTGCCCATAAGCAGGGCTACTGTCAGCTTTAAATTGCCTCCAAAGCTGATATTGTGCGATAATGCAATGTCGCGCACGAATTCGAGCGGGATATTTTCATCGATCGAAATATTATCGGGTTTGCAATGGCACATTACTTCGATATTTTGCTTTGCATTGCCGCAAACGAAAAACGAGCTTTTGCCACCGAGGGCCCTGATGTGGTTGAACAGTTCGCTGCAATATGGCGATACAAACTGAGTAAATGATTCGGAATCGATCTGGCTGGTCATCGGGTCGACCACTGCAATGATGTCGGCTCCAGCCTCAAGGTAGTATAATGCCATGCTTTTGGCCACTTCGGCTGAAAAATTCATTACCCGATGAAGTTCGTCAGGTCCGGTAAACATTTTGATGAAGGCATCAGTTCCCAGAAGGTGTAACGCAAGGGTGAATGGACCGGTAATCAGGCCGTAAAGCGCAATTTCAGGATGCTCGTTCCGGATCCTTCTTGTGGCCTCAAGTACAATGGGAAGCCTTCCCTCTTGGGGTTGAGGAATCGACAATTCGTCAAGCACTTTCCCTTCTGCAAGTGGATGCGATACCACTGCAGGAGGATTGTTGGCTGACCATTTTAATTTGCAACCCAGAATTTCGGCTTCGATTTGCAAATCAAACGTAACCGGGATTCCATCGGCTTTGTAAAGTTCGATGGCTTTGCACGCTCCTGAAACGATTGAATCGGACGAAGTGAAGTATTCTATTGCGTTAATATCGAGGAGTTTTGCCGCATGGACTCCCACAAAAGGAACCCAAGGAACACGTGGAGTGGCCGCGCAAGCGAAAGCACTTAAAACAAGTTCCTTTCCAGTCATTTGATTCGTAATTGAATTTGAATTTTAAACTTTTCCAAAGTTCTAAAACTTTGGAAAAGTTATAATAAATCGTTTTTTGTATTTAACGTACTAGGCAACAAGCTCTTTTGCAAGTCGCACGGCGGCATTGCCGTTGCTGCTGTATCCGTCGGCACCAATTTGTTGCGAAAAGTCTTCTGAGATGGGAGCGCCACCAACCATGATCTTCACTTTGTTGCGGAGCCCTGCTGCTTCGAGTGCTTCGATTACCCCTTTCATATTTCCCATGGTTGTGGTAAGTAAAGCACTTAAGGCTAATATATTGGCATCGTTGTTCCTGACCGAATCAACAAATTTTTCAGCCGAAATATCCACGCCCAGGTTGATGATTTCAAAACCTGCTCCTTCGAGCATCGAAGCAACAATGTTTTTTCCGATGTCGTGTAGGTCGCCTTTCACCGTCCCGATAATCACCCTTCCCTTTGGCTGGGCACCACTTTCGTTCAATAAAGGACGAAGCAGTTCCAACGCCCCTTTCATGGCTCGCGCTGCCATTAACAAATTGGGCACAAAAGCCTTACCCTCCTCGAACCGTTGACCGATGATCTCCATTCCAGAGACCATCGAGTTCATGACCTCCATTGGGGAAATGCTTTCGCTAATTGCACTTTGGGTCGTTGCCACGGCAATTTCGAGCTTGCCCTCGGCAATGGCAGTTGTCAGTTGATTTAAATCAATCATTGTGAAAAATTTAGTTTGTGCAAGTGTAATTCAAATTTTGATAATACGCTTGTACTGTTTTTGCTATCACTTATACTATATTTGCAATGAACGATGAAATGGCAAAAATAGTTTATGGTTGAAGCATCGATTCAGATAGGGGTTTTTCAACAATCGTACGACAGGCGTGATTGGAATTACAACGATTATTTTGAGCTGATCATGATTTCTGAAGGTACGGGACAACGAATTGTTGGCGATCAGGTTGAGCGTTTTCAGCCTGGCGATCTTGTGTTTCTGGGAAGAAACCTACCTCATCTATGGATTTCTGACCCGATAGCCATTGACCCGGGTTCTGACCGGAATGTAGAGTCGATTTTTGTGCGGTTCAAACTCCCTTTTGTTGAACATTCAATGATTGGATTGCCTGAGTTCATAAATGTTCGAAAAGCGGTTGACCGTTCGGCAAGGGGTTGTGAAATTACTGGTTCCACCCGGAATTCTATTGCTGCCTTGATGATGCAGTTGCCTTATCTTGATCCGTTTGAGCAAATTATTAATTTGCTTACCATCCTTAATCATATCGGAAAAAGTACCGACCTCCGTTTTTTGTGTAGTGAGCAATATCCTGGCTTTGCCCAGTTGGCCTCGGTGAAACGGGTCAGGGTGGTGCAGGAATACTTGATGAAAAATTTGCAATATCCTGTCAACCTGTCTGAACTGGCAAAACTGGTCGGTATGCAGCATGCTGCTTTGTGTAGGTTGTTCAGGAAGGAAACGGGATGCACCATTACCGGCTTCCAAAATCGCTTAAAGATGGAACTGGCTACAAAAATGTTATTGAACGAAAATCTTAAGGTCGAGGAAGTTGCCTATGAATGTGGATATAATACCATTTCCTATTTCAACCGGCAGTTTAAAAAGCATACCTCTCATGCTCCCCTTGAATTCCGTGGGTTGAACAGGTTGAAATAGGATCCGCACTTATTTTATTCTGAAGATTTCATATTGTTACGGCCGGAATAATTTTGCATTGAAGCATAAACACCCAAATAACGACCAATGAACAGGTCGAAGCATTTTACCGGTAATAGGCCTTTTAGGAATGGAAGGGTATAAACAATTGCTTGCATTCGTTCATAGTTTTTGTTCTTCTCAATGGCCTTGATGATTTTTCGGGCTGCTTTTTCCTTGCTAATAATTGGCACTATTGATTTTACCCCATTGATCATATCGGTATTAATGTAATTAGGCGTTACAGCCGTAATTCTGACGTTTGTATTCAGTTGCTGCATTTCAATTCTCAGGCTATCTGACCAACCCAATACCGCTGCTTTCGAGGCACAATAAATCGACATGTTAGGATTTCCGATTAATCCGGCTGCTGAGGCAATGTTGCAGATATGACCTGATTTTCGTTCCAACATTTCAGGGAGGAATTCGCGAGCAACATGCATATATCCATTGGCATTGATGACCATGCCTTTATGAATTTCGGAATGAGAATGTTCGTGAAACAATTTGCCGATTAAAACACCGGCATTGTTGATCAGGATATCGATTGGGCCAGCTTGTTGCCTGGTTGCTGAAGCTGCTGAAATTACCTCTTGTAGATTGGAAACATCAACTTCAATCGGAATTAATTGTGTTTTTCCTTCGTACATTAAAGCCAGTTTCGCAATCAAATCATTCAGGCTGGCTTTGTTTTTATCCCAAATTACAATTTTGGCCACCTCTTTTTGAAGGGCCATTTGAACCAGTTCCATTCCAATACCTGATGCCCCTCCTGTTACGAGAAGAGTTTTGTCTTTAAGCTGAGTCATGAAGTATGGGTGTATAAATTTTTTTAAAGTTTAAAATGAGAAATACTGTTTCTAAGATAGTTGGCCTGACCCGCCAATTCTTCAGCATTTGAGGCAAGCTCTTCGGAGGCAGTGGCATTTTGTTGGGTAACATGGTTCAACTGCTGAACGGAAAGATTGACTTGTTCAATTCCTGTGCTTTGTTCAAAGCTTGTTTGAACAATTTGTTCGACATGCTGTGTTGCTCTTGTAATATCCGGGAGCATCTGATCGATTTCTTTTTTAGATATTTTTGCATGGCGAATGCTTTCCTGAGAAAGAACTTCAATATGATTGGCAAGAGACTTTGTCGTCTCGGCCAGTTTTCTAACTTCGGTAGCCACAACGGCAAACCCCTTCCCAGCTTCACCGGCCCGCGCTGCTTCGACAGCCGCATTAAGTGCTAAAATGTTGGTTTGAAAGGCAATGTCGGTTACTGAAGTAATTTTGGTGGTAATTTCATTATAGGTTTCCATGGTTTTGCCAATTCCCTGTACGGCAGAGTTGGCTGTTTTTCCGGCTTTGTTGGTCGACTCGGCTGTCTCTTCGGCCAACACAGAATTATGGCTCAACATGGCCGAGATTTCTTCGATTGTAGCCGATAATTCTTCCAGGTTAGAGGCTTGATTGCTTGCTCCAAGCGATAACTGTTCTGACATCGATCGAATTTGTTGACTGCTGAGGGCCAGGTTGTCGGAATTGCTTTTAATATTTGAAATGACCTTTTTCAGGCTATCAGTTAATTCTTTTATCGAATTATTTAAAATTCCAAGCTCGTTCTTCGATGAACTTTCGAAAACATCGACCCGGAGATCCCCCTTTGACAAAGTTTGTAAAATTTTAATTGATTTACTTAAAGGAATTGTCAACTTGATTTTAATGA
>CAZSIK010000100.1:6845-12827 GCA_964606515.1 uncultured Prolixibacteraceae bacterium | reverse complement strand
CCAATGTTGAACGCTTTGAAAGGCTCACCGGCATAAACCCCTGCCTTTGCCCGGTATGCAAAAGCGGGAGGATGATTGCCATAAGCTTTTACCAACGTAATAGGATTTTATCTACAGATTACACAAAATAAGGTACAATGAACTGATGCTTTTGGACGTACAATTTCGCTACCCCATAAGGTTTAGCAATTACAAACCAAACCGTCCCTTAAAACCGAACCTTCACTGCTGTACCCGAATAGGAAATCACCCTTTCCGAAGGTGTCGTTGCCTCAGCAGCCTGGACTTTATTGCGGTTGAGCCGGGTAATTTTGAAGCTTCGTTCCGTAACCATTCCCGGGAACGCCCCTTCCCTGTTGCCGATGCTCAGCTCTTTTCGGGCATCGTCCCAACTAAAGCGGATGGTCGAATACTGCCCTTTTTCGTAGTTGTAGCTGTCGCCCTCGTCTTCGTACAGGGTGAATTCGCCATTGGCGCCTTCGTAAATGCGCATTTCAAGTTCATGGTTCACATCCTGGCCTGAATGCTGTACCACCGGTCCTATGGGCAATATTGAACCTGCCTTTACAAACAGCGGAATGCGGTCGAGGGGCGCATCGGCTTGAATGGTTTGTCCCCCATCGAAGGGCTTATTGGTCCAGAAGTCATACCAGATTGTGGTTTTTGGCAGATAAACCGAACGTTGCATTGCCCCGGCTTCCACAATGGGCGCCACCAGCAGGGCCTCGCCAAAGAGGTATTCGTAAGGTTGGGCCACGGCTTCGGCATCGCTGCTGAAGTCCATCACCAAAGGCCTCATCAGGGTTGAACCTTGTGTTACCTGCCAGGCTTCGGAATAAATATAGGGAAGGAGTTGGTAGCGCAGGTTCAGCATAGTACGCATGTAGTCTTCCACCTTTTGCCCATATTTCCACGGCTCGGTTTCGCTCATGTAGCCATGCATACGGAAAATAGGATTGAACGCACCCCACTGGAACCACCTGAGGAGCAGTTCGTGGTAGTTTTCGTCGGTATATTGTTGGCGGCCCGGACGGAAAAAGCCACCGATGTCGGTAGTCCAGTAAGGCAGGCCGGTAAGGGTGAAGTTCAAGCCGGCGATAATTTGACGGCGGTAGGTATCCCAATCGCCGCCCACATCGCCCGACCAGTTGATCACGCCATACCGTTGCTGGCCCGAGAAAGCAGAGCGGGTCAGGATGCAAACCCGTTTTTCGCTGGTGCTTTCGCGTTGTCCATTGTACACGGCCTTGCTTACCATCAGCGGATAGGTGAGGCGATAAAAGTCGCCCGGCCCGATGTGGGTTAGGGTTTCGGTCAAAGCATCGTTTTCGGGCTCTACGGCATCCATCCACCACGAATCGACCCCGTTATCGAACATGTTCTCTTTCAGGGTGGCCCAATATTCCTTCCGGGTTTCGGGATTGAAGTAATCGAGCCATTTGGTTTCTCCAATAAAGCGTTTGTTGGCCACATATTGCTTCCCGATTTCCGAATTTTTATCGGGGTTGCTCCAGATGGAGATGTTGAAGTGGGCGTTCAGATCATGCAGTTCCTCGATGAAGCCCGACGGGTTCGGGTAGTTCTTCTCGTCGAACTGCGGAACACCCCAGCCCCGGTTCCCCCAGTATTGCCAATCCTGAACAATCACATCAACAGGAAGTTGCCTGACACGGAATTCCTTCACGGTTTCAACCAGGTGCTGGCCGGAAGTGTAGCGTTCGCGGCATTGCCAAAAACCATAGGCCCACCTGGGAAACAGGGGGGCATGACCTGATAAATTACGGTACGAAGCAATTACCTCGTCGGCAGAGCCTGCAAACACCACATAATCGAGCATTTTGGCATGAGGCGAACGGAAAGTGGTGGTATTTTCCAACTTTTTAAATGATAATTTAGGCTGGTTGTCGGTTTTACAAACCAATTGCACCTCGTGTTCTCCCGCTTTCAGGTTCACCAAGGCTCCTGCGGTTGGTGGCAGCCACATGTTGCTTTGATCGAGAACCGGTTTACCGTCGAGTACCACATAATGGCGATTGCCCATAGTACCCAAATCCATAAACAGGGAATATTCACCCTCGGCAGGAACATTGAATTTTCCTGTGTATAGCGATTGATTTTGTGCTACTTTTTGAGTTCCGGCCGTGGTGGTTACCTCGACCCACTTTTCACTTTCAGCAGGTTTTTCCTGTTTTACAAGGCTAACAAACTGGTCGGCCGGATTAAAATCGGTAAGGCCATACTGGTGCCACAATAAACCATACCCTTTTGCAGAATAGATAAAAGGAATGGCGATTTGCGAATTCACCTGGGTCAAACGGCGGGTTACCCCTTTCAGATTGTAATGACCATCCTGGAACTGCCCCAAACCGAACAGGGCCTCGTCGGCAGGTGAATCGAAGGCTTGTTCAACAAAAAAACAAGGTTCACCCAGTACCGTTCCCTGTTTCAGGATACGCGAATCCGCTTTTTCATTTAAAAGAAGCTTGCCTGTTCCATCGTAAAAGGTTAGCGAACTGGTTGTTTTATTTACTTCAACAACCATATTTTTAAGTGAAACCTTGATGCTTGTTTTCGATTCGTTCACTTTAAAATCGGGTACGGAGCTTTGGGTCTCAAATACCCATTCAGGAAGGGTTTTATCCTCGGAAATAAAAAATTTCACCCTAACGGTGTTGTCGGAAAGGGGGGCCAACACCAGTGTCCCTTTGCCGGTACTGAACACCACCCTATTGCTTTCTTTTACAAAGCTTACTTCGGCTTTAGCCTGAAAGTTAAGCAACAGAGCCCAAACCATTATATTCATCCACCTCATAATCATATTTTTTATCAATTCGTAAAATACATTTTGCTAAGCCATCACTTAATTCCACTATTGCTTATCCTGAAATAATCGAACGAAACGTCGAAAGGGGTTGCGGGTTTCGTGGTATCGGAATCGAACCAGAAGGTGCTGGTCATGCTTTGGGTGATGATGCCGTCGCAAGCAATCAACCCGGCTTTGATGTCTTTCAATGCCCTATCGGAGGTGCCCAGTTTTTCGAAGTTCAGGCCGTCGGTTGAGTACCAGGCCGTATAGGTGCTTCCTGCTTTAGCCAGCCTTAACAGCAAGTTTTTATTGCCAATCATTTCTTCTTTCAGGTTCACCGAAGCCACCGATTTTGCAATGCCGTTTTCTTCGATCAATAAATCGACCGTCCCGGGTTGAACGCCTCTTTGCCTCGATGTTTTGATTACGGCCCTGAACATCAGCTTCAAAAAGTTATCATCGTCCTGATAAGCAACAATTCCTGCATTTTCGGGTTGAGAAGGTGTTCGCGAACAAACCAGTTTCACATCAATCGTCCAATCGTTATTAGCACTTTGCAACAACAGGTTGTGGGCATTGTTGCTGCCTTCCGAAATGTCGCCTTTTGCGCTGGTTAGGGTAAGGGTGCCCGGAACTGAAGTAAGACTGTAGGTGGTTTTATCCTCCCTGATCCATTCCCATTGTTTGTCCAATTGGCCATTATCGAATTCGTCGCTCACCGAAGCTACATCAAAATTGATAAAATAGTTGTTTTTCTCGCAGGTCGCCTTGTCAAAAAAGGAAATCACAGCGGTACCCGGAATTTTTGCAGCCTGTTCAATTTGCACTTCTATATCGTTGCTCAAGGCTTTAGCATCGACCACAGGAACTTTCGCACCTGGCTTTAACAAGTAGCTGTAAGCTTTGGTGACTGGAGTGAAACCACTGATGGGCTTCCCGTTTACTTTGATACTGGCCGGGGTAAGGTCGGGCATCACTTTCACGGGATAACTGTCGGAAGCAGTTGTTCCATTATAGCTTACTTCGGTAAAAATTGTGGCCACCCCCGGATGATGGGCGGTAACGACACCAGCAGCATCGACACTGGCCACCAATGGGTTATTGCTTTTGTAGATCACTTTTGCGTTGGCCAAATCGATGAAACTGTCGTCGCTAAGGCTTGCTGTTATTTTTGTTGAAGTGGTATTGCCCGGCCGGAGCACAATCTGGTCGGATTCGGCCACCACGGTTTTCAATGCAAGGTTAAGCTGGCCGCTCATAACTGCTTCAACCTGGCCCCTGATGTCGCGCGAGGATGCCCCGATTTCAAAAATGTATTTACCCTGATCGTAAGTGATCCGTTTGTTTTGTTCGTCCCAGAACCAAAGATCGGCACAATCGACTCCAATTTCAACCGTTTTGGTTTGGCCGGCCGGAAGGGTAATCCTTTTGAAACCTTTCAGTCGTTTGATGGGCCGTTGCAATGAAGACGGGCTTTCGGGGGTAAGCACATAAATCTGGACTATTTCGTCGCCATCGACCAGGCCAGTGTTTTTCACATCGACACTTATGGTCACTTTGTCGTTGGGGGAAATTTTGCTTTTGCTGATGTTGAAATTGTTGTATTCAAAAGTAGTGTACGACAAGCCAAAGCCGAACTCATACGAAACGTCTTTGTCGAAATACCAGTAGGTACGGCCATTATTGCCATTACCGCCCCGTAGGTTGTAGTCGTTAAAATCGGGAAGATCGCTTAGCGATTTGTACCAGGTTACGCTGGTTTTTCCACCGGGGTTGACTTCCCCAAACAGGATCCTGGCCATTGCAGCACCCTGGGCCTGACCATTGTATCCGGTAAAAATGATTGCAGGAATGTTCGCGTTGTTTTTGATGGCCTCGACCTCAACCATGCCCATGGCTTGAATCACCACAAGGGTATTGGGATTAACCGCTGCTACCGACTGGATCAGGTTCAACTGGTTGCCAGGCAAGGCCAGCGAAAACCGATCGGACTCTTCCCTACCTGTTGTTTGGTCGGTACCCACGAATACAATCGCCACATCGGCGGAGGCAGCAAGGTCTAACGTTGCCTGATCGGTCGATTCGGGCTGAGGCTCGCGGAATACAAAGTACAGGTTCTGAGGTCCGGCAATTCCAAGTGTTTGTACTTTGGCAGAAACCGTAACCCTGTTTCCAAAGTACCCGCCCTGTCCCTTGCTTTCGACTTTTTGCGAGGCAATGATGTTCCCCGAGGCTGAACCAACCCGTACTTCGATTGAACCCCCGCTCAACGACACATTGAGGTTGAAGATAATCGAATCGAGGTTGCTTATATCGATGTTGTGGTAGGCTGTCCAATCGCCCTCTTTAATCCCGCGCAACGAAAACCGGCCAAAGCGTTCGGTGGCAATGATGCCGCTTGCCGATTCGTCGAATTTGGTAGCATCGAATTGCTTTGTTTCCCCGTTACTGTATTTTGCAGTAAATCCAGTTAAGGAATAAAAATCGTTTTTCCGTGCCGTGTTTCCCCCTTCAGCAAACACCACATCAATCTCAAGATTGTTTTTTTGGACATAGTCCTGAATTCCTTGTAGTGGTGTGCTTTTCAGTCGTTCCTCAACAGGGCCGGAATAATCGCCCAGTTCAATTTTATTGGCCTGAGGGCCCAAAACGGCCATTTTCCTGATGTTACAAGCCTGAAGCGGCAAGGCTTTATCGCCGGAGGTTGTTTTTTCGTTTTTCAGCAGTACCGGGGTTTTAGTCGCCATTTTCAGGGCTAAATCGTTGTGCGATGGATCGTTTACAACAGTTGGCTTAATCCCGGCATAAGGAACCCTGGGAGCAGGGTCGAACTCACCCAGGCGCATCCTGATGGTGAACATATTGACCAAGGCCCGATCGATGTCGGCCACGGAAATTAACCCCCTTTGCAATGCGGTAAGGGTGTGGTTTTGGTACTCGCCGCCACAGTCGGAATCGACACCGGTTTTCAGTCCCAGAGCTGTTGCTTCGGGGCCGTCTTTGGCGTATTTGTGCCCCTGAACCATATCGGAAATGGCTCCACAGTCGCCGGTTACGTATCCTTTCATCCCGTAAGTACGGCGTGCAATGGTATCGACCAATAATTGGTTTGCCGAAACAGGGGTACCGTTTACCGCGTTGTAGGCAGTCATGATCGAAGGCAGCTTATCTTGTTC
>CAZSIK010000100.1:0-6830 GCA_964606515.1 uncultured Prolixibacteraceae bacterium | reverse complement strand
ACTCGCGCATGTCGCGGTGGTCCATGTTGGAGCTACCTGTATGGCGGTTGAACTCAGTATTGTTGGCGATAAAGTGTTTTCCGCAAGGAACCGTTTTCAGGTAGTTGGGATCGTCGCCCATCATTCCCCTGATAAAACCACTTGCAATTTGGGAAACCAGAAAGGGATCTTCGGCAAAGGTTTCGGCCGTGCGTCCCCAACGGGGATCCCTGGTCGGTTCCACTACCGGTGACCAATAAGTCAGGGTGAAAATCAGGTCGTGATTAAAACCACGGGCTTCATCGGAAATGATGTTGGCTTCCCTTTTGATCAGGTCGGGCTCCCAGGTACAGCCGGCTGCAATGCTGTTGGGGAACGAGGTGGCAGTCATACCGCTGTTGTTGTTGCGCCCCATAACCCCGTGCAACGCTTCGCCCCACACATCGTATTTGTTAATGCCCAGGCGGGGTACCGGTGTCATGGTGTTGCCCAGCAAACCCTGCTTTTCTTCAGGCGACATGCGCGAAACCAAGTCGGCAGCCCGCTCTTCAAACGAATACGAAGTGTTCAGGTAAATTGGCTGTTTCGCATGTGGCGAATTTGACCCTGAAGCCCAAGCCCCAATTACAATCAGAATCGATAGTACGATTCCTGTTATTTTATTCTTCATGACATTTAAGTATAGTTAGCTGTGTGAAATTTTTTATCATTGATATTCAACATATTAATACCCTATTCAATCATTAATTACTTTCTTTCTGCTTTCGAAACGGCCATTTGACCATGTTGTTTTCTCGATAAATATTCCTTTCGATAGCTCGGAACTTTTCAGTTTTTGCCCTGCAATGGTATAATACTCAACTGAAACAATGGTGGCATTTAAATCAAATAAATGATTACCAACAGGTTGCACTACAACACCACTGAGTGTTAGTTTTTTGGTTGTAGCCCCGACTGAAGAAATGGTTAAGGTTCCAGTATACGATTTGCGAAGCAACCCTGCTTTCAACCGCACATAAACAGGCATACCAGGCACTAAGTCGTCTTGCGGAGCAACCATCAATGTTGTAGCAAAGCCATCGGTTTCAGAAAACGATAATTCAAAATCTTGCGATACTTCAATGGCAATGTTGCCTTTTAACATATCGCCACTTAGCATGAAAAGCCTCACAGGAGAAGGACCCGAATTTTCGCGGTAATTCAGGCTATCGATTTTGCTTAAATCGCTTGAATTTTCATTTTTGACAGTAAGAAAAGGAAGCCCAAATTCATTTGAGTTCGAAAGGAAAACCGTATCGATCACAAACGCACTGCTTCCATTCGACCAAAATCCGGCAATGTAAATATTTTGTGGGTTTAAGGGTTTGCCATCGTTCTTTTTGGCATACCTAAGCGGAACCACAATTTCCCGTTTGCTTCCGAATGCAAATATTGCAGGTGCCCCCCAATAGCTTGGCCCATCAAACACCCTAAAATCGGCACTTGCATTGTTGGCACTACCAAGCCGTGCTACAATATACTTGTACTCCGACAAGTCGATTCCGTTGTACTGCCAACCACCAAAACCCCATTGTCCAGTTTTCAGGGTTTTTGTAGCTTCGTTAAATGTTCCCTTATCCCATATATTGGCATTAAAAAGTTGTTTAGTTAGCGGAAAAGTTGTTGAAGTAACATGCATGGCAACTCCCCATTTTGTTCCTTTGGCATCGGGATATTGCGCATAAATATTTGCACGACCATCTTTTTTGGCAAAAATGCGCCCACGTACTGCTTCGATTGCATCGGGATTATCGACCGTAATTTGCGATCGTGAGGATACATTTTCGGTGTGTCCATCGGCAAAAACAGCATTGATTTTCAGACTTAACGAACTTTTATTCAGAACCGAAAACATGGTGTCGCCCACGAGCTGCAAATCCGTCATTTCCAAATAGCTATCTTCCACTCCATCAAATGCGTATTCGTTGGCATAGGCCTTAAACCAATGGTAAATGGGGAAAGGACAAGCTTCGGGATCGGTTAAGAAATCGACCACATCGGCAGGGGCATTAGGGTTCCCAAACTGCGCTAAAAGCTCAGGTCCGGTAAAAAGCATCCAACTTACATTGCCGCAATCGTCGGTAATTTTCTTGAAATTGGCACCAAAGCCGTCGCCACCTGCAATGCCAGTAACGTCTTTTCCCCACGATTTGTCGTGCCTTGCCGGAGCCCAATCCATTTCGGTTACCATAATGGGTGCAAAATCGGCTACGGGCTGAACCTGGCTGTCCCAGCCTTGTTGAAAGGGTTCGTACCCTTTTCCGCTGTTAAACCAACCCGGATATACGTGTACAGCATACCCAATGTTATCTCCCCCGATGGGGTTTACGGCATATCCGGCATAAAGCGCCTGATAGCCCAATCCCGGAACCCAAAGAATATTTGCGGTCGAAGTTCGGATGGTATCAACAATGGTTTGAAAAAATGTTTTCAAGTTATCAAAATGACCTTGCGTACCCGCACCATACGTTCCATCGGTTCCTAAAATATCAATAGGCTCATTCGCCAATTCGAACATGATGTTTGGGTTGTCCTTCAATTTTGGATGTTTCGATACTATGCCCCAAACCTTGATCAAATATTGATGGTAATCGTCGCCTACCTTTATTTTATCGGGACTTACCCCCGGAGGGCGCATTACCACATATAAACCTTTCGATAGGGCAAATTCGGCCATTGGCACAAAAACCTCGTTGAGGTATTTCTTGAAACGTGTTTCACTAAAACAATTATGTGCTTCATGATACTTGGGAGTGCAGCCCGGCGTATTACTCCAATACGGATCCATGTGCAAGCGAATAAAGTTCATTTTCCAACCAGCTTCCATCATTTTATCAATGAGCCCTTTGTTGTACTTCAAACAGGCATTCACATCGTAATTATTCCATTTGGTACCTTTTTCGTTGAACCATGGCGAATAGGTTTGTCCAAAACCATGAAGGTTAACAATATGACCGTGACTATCTTTTAAATATCTTCCCTCAACATGCAATTTGGGCATTGGCATTCCCTCCCAGGCAAATACCCGAGAAGCCGTTAAAAAAAGAAGTATAAATATTGTTGCTTTATAAAATTTCAAAACCATTTTTTAAAAATTGAGATTCATAAAAAAATTTACTTTTTGACTTCCGAACGAACTAACCTAACTATATATACTGCTCCAGCTGTTGAGCCTGGCAATGCCAAAAACTTCACCCTTATACTTTTTTTGCCTGTGACCATGGCATCGGGTATGGGGTAAACGATGTTCTGAAACAGGGATTGGTTCCACCGGTTGGTATTGTCTTCGGAAATCAGCTTTTCCTCATCGATATAAATTTCGAACTTACGGCTTCCCCATTCGGCACCCCAGTAGCGGACAAAGAGGCTCAAGCTGGTTTCCGATCGGGTAGCCAGGTCGTAGCTAAAAAAGCCACCATCGCGGGCCTCGCGGAAAAACTCGTTCATGTTATTGCCCTTGTTCGATTTCTCGGCTTGCATGGCATGGTCGGTTTCGGGTTGCTGTTCGCCGGGCATCACATAATCGATGGTGCGTTTTTCAAGGGCCAGTTTCTCGGTTTCCATCTTTGTCAATGAATCGGTGTAGGCTTTGTACCCCGAATTGGTGAGGGCCAGCCAGTACATCATGTACCTCGAATCGTGGATTTGGTAAAAAGGTTCCAGTATCAGGTCCATGGGATTTACCATTTTAACATCGAGTTTGAAATTCAAAGGTTTGCCTTTTACGGGCACCAATTTATCGGCAATATTTTCGATGTCGTCATAAACCAATATCGGGGCTTTATCCACAGGCAAGTATTCCCCACCCGAATATTGTCCCCATCGGCCATCGTCGGCAATAAGGCCTTTTAAATCCTCGGTACCGGTTTTGGCACCCAATAAGATGGGGCCGTGTATAAAGGCAATGTATTCGGGCACATTGGGCATACGCTCAATGCGGTTGTGCATGGGCAACATAACCTTTACCTGGTCGCCTTTTTTCCAGTTGCGGTCGAGACTGATATAGTTTGAAGGAAGAACGGTGTACGGAATGTTTTTTCCATTAATAGCAATTTTCAAAGCACCTTTGCTCACCCAGGCCGGGTGGCGAAGCATCATTGTGAAATTTCCCGAGCCCTGGGTTATGGTGAATTGGGTTTGCTCCTCGAAAGGCATCATGGTTTCCTGCTTCATTTTCAGTCCTTTTTCTTTCCAGTTTAATTCCGAAGCAATAAAAAGGTTGACATACAAGGTATCTTTTGAATGGGTATAGATGAATTGATTGTACTTACCATGGTTTTCCATACCCGTACCCACGCAGCACCACATGGCCTCGTTGGGCGCCGAATATACCCTGTAATGACGCGGGCGGGCAGGGGTAAAATACACATAGCCGCCATGTTCAGGGTGTTGGGTAGATAAAATGTGGTTAAAAAGGGTTCGCTCGTAGTAATCGGCATATTGACCCGAAGGGTTCATGCGGAACACATCTTCGGTTAGCTTCAGCATGTTGTACGAGTTGCACGATTCGGGGCCATCGTTCACATTTACATAATCGATGCACGAGCTTACGCTTGGGAAATGCTCCCTGCGACTGTTTCCTCCAAAAGCAAGCGAGCGGTTTTGTGTTACGGTTTCCCAGAAAAAAGTTCCGGCTTTATGGTACTTCTCGTCGTGATTTAATTCAGCAATTCTTTCAAATCCAATAAACTTAGGAATCTGGGTGTTTGCATGTTTGTTGTCGAGCATGTCGTTACCCTGCGAGAGGGGTTCAAGGAAGGCTTTGTGTGAAAAGCGTTTGGCTGCTGTCAGGTATTTTTCATCGCCGGTTATCTGATAGGCATCGGCATACATCTCGTTCATTCCACCATGTTCGTTACCCAGCATTTCTTCCATTTTGGCATCGCTAAGCCCAGCGGTCAGGTCGATACCCCAGTCACAAAATTTCAGGAAAATTTCCTTTGCTTCAGCATTATCGGCATACAGCCAGGCATCGCGAAGCCCTGCATACATTTTATGGATGTTGTACCAGGGAGCCCAGGCACTCCAGATTGCCCCCGCATTGCCTTCTTTTATTTCAGACCATAATTCGGCACTTTTGGGTACACCCCCCACATATCCCACTCCCCAAGCCGGGTTGTTTTTGGTATTGGCTTCCTGAAAGGCTTTAAGCTCCGAAATCATGTACTCCATGCGTTTTTTGCATTCGGCATTTCCTGTTGATGCATAATACATGGCCATGGCCGAAAGATAATGTCCCCCAACATGGCCATCTAATCCATCCCAATTGGGATAACATTTGGCCTTTTCGGGCAATCCGGCCTCTTTGCGATAAGGAGCCAGCAAACGGTCGGTATCGTATTTAAGCAATACCTGAAGGTTCAGGTCTCGGGCCTGTTTAAACGGCCCATCGATCAAACTCACATCGGAAAGGGGAAATTGGTCGGGATACAGCTTGTTTTGTCCGGTTGAAGAGAGGTTCGATAATACTGTGAACAGGAGCGCGCACAACAATATTTTTATGGTATTCATCTCAATTTCTATTATTTAAGGGGTGAAAATTTATAGAGCAACGCCCCATGTACGGGTACATCGATTGCGAGTTCATCGTTTTGGGTATTGACCGTAGAAAGGTCTTTTTGCCGCCAAAGGTCGCGAACCACAAACTTTCCGTTTAGTGCAAGTTTGGCAAAATCGGTATACTTCATTTGAACTTTTTCGAGACCAAAATTGCAGAAGCCTACGGCACTGCTGCCATCTTCAAGTTCCTTCACGTAAATGCGCAAATCACCAAGGGTATTCAGGCCGGTTGCTTGTTTGCCAAGCGGATCCTGGTTTATGTCGATCACCTCGTCGTTGGTGAGCAGGTTCAAGGTGAAATCGTCGAGTTTTTCCATGTCGCAGCCAATTAAAAGCGGGGCGGCAAAGAGGCTCCACAGGCTGATGTGCAGGTATTGTTCGTCGGGTTTGAGTTTACTAGGATGCGTATTTCCCCAACCCACGTGACCAACCACCAACATGTCGGGATCGTTCCAGTTACCGGGTTTGGCATAAGGAGCCGATTTATCCTGATCGAGCGCAATGCCTTTCATGCTTGCCCACGTGTCGGTAATGTCGTTGGTGGTACGCCAGCAGTTGCCTCCAACCGAGCCGCCCCATTTCCACACGTCGGACATGCCGTATTGACACACACTGAACACGATGTCGCGTTTTTGCTGCTTTAGTAAATCGCCCATTACAATGAAGGGTTTCTTTGCTGTTTCAAGCTCGCTACCACCATTGTACGACAATGATGAAACCTTGTAGGGATCGTTTTCGGGCAGGCCATTGATTACGTTGCCGTAACTGCACCAGTCGTATTTCAGGTAATCGAAACCCCATTGGGCATAGCTTTCAGCATCTTGCTTTTCGTAACCATAACTGCCGGCACATCCGCCACAGGTCCAGGGACCGGGTGAAGAATACAGCCCAATTTTTAAGCCGAGGCCATGCACGTAATCGGCAAGGGCTTTCATGTCGACAAAACGGGAATTGGGAATGATGTATCCATTATCGTCGCGAAATTTGCCGCGCAAGGTTTGATCTTTCGAATCGCGATGGTTTTCCCAGAAATCGTCGATGTTGATGTAGGTCCAGCCGTGGTTGATCAGTCCGCTGTTCACCATGGCATTGGCAGCCCGTTTCACCCTGTCGGCCGAGACTTCGTGGGCAAAACAGTTCCAGCTGTTCCAGCCCATTGGCGGGGTGAGGGCAATCTGGTCGCCGCACTCGATACGGAACGGCCTTTCTGCTTTTCCTTTTGAATTTTTTGCTTCTAAAGTTACTTTATAAGT
>CAZSIK010000099.1:0-12853 GCA_964606515.1 uncultured Prolixibacteraceae bacterium | reverse complement strand
GCGGTTAATCATAGCCTGTACCGACGAGCAAGCCGTCAGATCAAAATTAGCTCCCAACCTGTTGAAAAACATCAGCTTCTTTGAAATCATGAGCAACGATACCTGGTCGCGCGACCATGGTGCCATCACGGTTTTTGAGGATGGGCAAGCCATTTTGTACGACTTCTGTTTCAATGGATGGGGGATGAAGTTTGCCGCATGTCACGACAACCTGATCACCAGAACCTTATACAAAGCCAGAGCCTTCCCTGGCTTTCGCTACGCCAACGTGAATTTTTTCGTGTTCGAAGGCGGAAGCATTGAATCGGATGGAGAAGGCACCCTGCTGACTACAGAAAATTGTCTGCTTTCGGCAAACCGGAACGATTCGCTCTCGAAAAACGAAATTGAGCTTTACCTGAAGCAGTTTTTAGGCGCAGAACGGGTACTTTGGATTAAAAACGGCTACCTTGCCGGCGACGATACCGACAGCCACATCGATACCCTTGCCCGGTTCTGTGCGGTCGACACCATAGCTTACGTTACATGTTCCGATCCCAACGACGAACATTTTGAAGCACTTGCCCAAATGGAAGAGGAACTGAAAGCATTTACCCAGGCGAATGGTGAACCCTATCGGTTAATTGCCTTGCCCATGACTGAGCCTATTTACGACCCCGGCGACGGGCACCGGCTTCCTGCCACCTACGCCAATTTCCTGATCATCAACGGGGCAGTACTTTTTCCCGTGTATCGCTGTTCAACCGACTTACTGGCTATCAATGCCATAAAACCAGCCTTTCCCAACCACGAGATCATCCCGATCGACTGTTCGGTACTGATCAGGCAACATGGATCGCTGCACTGTGTAACCATGCAATATCCGCAACCAGCAACTTTTTGATTTTGGTCTTAACTAATAATTAGCAAGTAGTTTATATTAAATTGTGTAACAAACTTTTAGTACTTTTGTAATGGAAATAAGTTTTAAAAATGGATATTGAAAAATATAAAAATTCTATTAGTCAAGCTGTTAAATTATTTTGGCAGATACGAGAAAAACAATTTCAAAACCAAAATCAACGCAAGGTCCAAGATTCAGATAATAGAGGAGCTGTTACCGGTAGAAAACAAATGGATGGATTTCTCGAATTATTTCGCCAGATTGCAATTGATACTGGTGTTCCAGAAGGATGTATATTTTTAAAGGGAAACCATATTCCCGGTTTTTTCAGACCAACCAAAGATTGGGATTTACTAATTATTTCTCCAAATTTAAAGTTAATCTCTGTTATCGAGTTAAAATCACAAGTAGGTTCGTTCGGAAATAATTTTAACAATCGAATCGAAGAAGCAATAGGAAGTGCAGTTGATTTATGGACAGCATTCCGTGAAAAGGCATTCCCAAATCAATCTGCACCATGGCTAGGATACTTTATAATTGTTGAACATTCGAAAAAATCAACATCACCTATACGAATCAATGAACCGCATTTCAATGCTTTTCCAGATTTTATAAACTCAACATATCTAGAGAGATATATGATTTTCTGTCAAAAACTTATGTTGGAAAGGCATTATAGTCAATGTGGACTTCTTTGGACTAAAAATGATTATTCCTTTGGAGATGTTGAGCATAGTATTTCTTTCAATACATTTATTTTATCTTTTATCGGTCATCTAATGGGACATATTAATGAATTTAGCAAGTGAAAAAATAAAAAGAAAAACTGGCAGAAATCATGGTGTAGTATATACAAAATCGAATGTTGTAAACTACATTCTTGATGAAGTAGGTTATCGTTATGATAAAAACCTGGAAAATATCAGAATACTTGAACCTGCAGCGGGAAATGGTTCATTTGCATTAGAAATTATCAGAAGATTATTATATTCTTCAAGAAAATTTCAATTCAATTTTATTGATGCATTTAAGAGAAATATAAGGTTTATTGAAATTGATACAGATAGTTATTTTCAATTAATAGATACAATCAATAATTTCCTTGTTCAAAATCAAATTAATTATTTAATCAATGAAGGAAATGAAATAATAAATACTGATTTTCTAACCTATTATTTTTATGAATACTTTGATTGTATCGTTGGCAATCCTCCCTATATACGGCATGAATTAATCCCTGAAATTGTAAAAAAACAATACAGGAAGAGATTTAAAACTTTTAAGTATAGAGCCGATATCTACATTTTATTCTATGAGAAATCCTTGAATTTGATAAATCGAAACGGGACACTTTCGTTTATTTGTTCTAATCGTTGGTTATATAATCAATATGGTCGGTTATTACGTGAAGAAATTGCAAAAAAATATAACTTAAAAAAGATTTTAAACATTGAAAACACTTCACCTTTCGATGAAAGTGTTATTGCCTATCCATGTATAACTACCATAGAAAACACCTTGCGGGAAAAGGAAACCCTCTATTATGAATCACGATCTGAATTCATTGATTATAATTCAATTACATTCAATAAAATTAAAAATCCCACCGATTCTAATTGGGAAAATATTTTTTTAAAATATAATATAAATAATTTGGCACTAATTGGAATTGAAGAACAGGGCTTTGAAATTGGAATTGGAGTCGCGACTGGTGCAGATAAGATATTCATACTGAATGAAAATAAAAGGAATGAAATAGAAAACAACAGGCTGCTGCCAATAATTACCACCAAGGATTTATTATCAGATAAAATAAAATGGAAAAAACAGTTTGTAATAAATCCATATGAGGACGACAAGGTTTGTGATTTGGAAAAATATCCGAAATTAAAGCATTATTTTGAGCAGAATAAAGAAACCCTTAAAAAAAGACATACGGCAAAGGCAAATCCCGAAAAATGGTATAAAACAATTGATAAGATAAAGCCCGAATTAGTTTCTAAACCAAAATTATTACTCCCTGATATTGCAGGTATTAAAAAATTACATATTGATAATGGGGAATATTACCCACATCACAACCTTTACTATGTAACAGGGCAATCGGTTGATAAATTGAAAATTTTAGCTTCCGTTTTAATGTCCGACTTTATACGGGAGCAATTATCCAATATTGGTATTAGAATGAATGGCGGTTTTCCAAGGTTTCAATCCCAAATATTGAAAAAATTGCGCATCCCAAATATTTCATGCTTTGCGTCAGATGAAAAAAATAGTTTAATTGAATCGTATGATAAATTAGATTTATTAAAAATTAATAAAATAATAAATAATTATTGTAATCAACATATTGAGCAATACTAATTCGACAATCTGGTTAATTGCTTAAAATATAATTTTAAAGTATTATGAAACTCGGACTTATTCAACAATCCAAATCAGCAAACCTCCACAAGAACCTGTCGCGGTTGGAAACGAACCTAAGGCATTGTGCTTCTCAGGGAGCACAACTGATTGTATTGCAAGAGCTTCACAATAGCCTCTATTTTTGCCAAACCGAAGAGGTAAACCAATTCGACCTGGCCGAAACCATCCCGGGGCCTTCAACACAATTTTATGGCAATTTGGCTAAGGAGCTGGGGATCGTACTGGTGACCTCGCTCTTCGAGAAACGGGCTCCGGGTTTGTATCACAACACAGCCGTAGTTTTTGATACCGATGGCTCCATTGCAGGTGTTTACCGCAAGATGCACATCCCCGATGATCCCGGGTTTTACGAAAAGTTCTATTTCACACCAGGCGATCTTGGCTTTCAACCCATACAAACCTCGCTGGGAAAATTGGGCGTTCTGGTGTGCTGGGATCAATGGTTCCCCGAGGCCGCCCGTTTAATGGCACTAGCCGGGGCCGACCTGCTCATCTACCCTACCGCTATTGGCTGGGACATGCGCGACACTGAAGAGGAGCGCCAACGACAAAAAGATGCCTGGATCACCGTTCAACGGGGTCATGCTGTGGCCAACGGAATCCCGGTGGTGGCAGTGAACCGGGTTGGGCACGAAAACGATCCCTCGGAGCAAAGTGCCGGTATCAATTTCTGGGGAAGCAGTTTTGTGGCTGGTCCCCAGGGGGAGTTGCTTTACCTTGCCCCCTCCGATCAGGAAGTTTTTGCCGTTATCGATATCGACATGGAGCGTTCGGAAGAAGTCCGCAGGATTTGGCCTTACCTTCGCGACCGCCGCATCGAAAGCTATGGAGATCTGAGTTTGCGGTTCAGGGATTCAATCCTTTAAAAGGATTGCAACACTATTGAAATAGGGCTATTTCAATCTTCTAAAAATGTATCTTTGGATTGATCAATACTAAAAAGGAAACAAATGAATCTAATAAACGCCTCAAAACCAAAGAGCACATCACGCTGGATGCATTTCCGGGTTTGTCTTTCTGTTGTCGTAATCCTGTTTACAGGTGCCCGCATCCAGGCACAACCTTCGGGTGGGCCTTACGGGCCGGTTTATCAATCGTACGAAATACCCAAAGAAGCAAAAAAAATATACTATGTGGCTCCCGATGGCAAAACCGAAAACAGCGGATCAGCACTCGAAGCGCCTACCACACTCGAAAATGCCATCACCAAAGTAAACAGCGGTGATGCCATCGTGTTAAGGGGAGGAATTTACCGAACCGGTAACCTGAAGCTGAACCAGGGAATCACCCTGCTCCCTTACAAGGAGGAACAACCGGTTTTAAAAGGTACTTTTTTAGCCAGCAATTGGACCAAGCTGCGCACAAAACTATGGATAACCCGTTGGGACCACCTCTTCCCCATGGCACCGGCCAGTTGGTGGGAACGCACCCGCCAGGGCATGTACACCCCCCTGTGCAAGTTCAACAACGACATGGTATTTGTCGATGGGAAATTTCTTCAGGCGGTAGGATGGGAAGGCCAGGTTGACGAAAATTCGTACTTCATCGACTACGACAATAAGATGGTTTACATAGGGCTTGACCCTGCTGGTAAAGAAGTAGAAATTACCGCTTTCGACGTGGCCATTCACCGGGTCGACCATGACCTACACGGTAAAAAATCCGATAAAAAGGGATATACACTGAAAGGGATTAAATTCACGCAGTATGCTTACCGGGCCCTCGAAATCGATGGCTACAACCCCGAGGAGGTTTCGCCCGAATCCAAACATGGGAAAGACGTAATAGGCACTACCATAGAGAATTGTGAAATTTCGTTCTGCTCGCGGGTAGCTGCTTACCTGCGTGGCGACCAACTCACCCTGAAAAACAACCGGGTAAGCGACACCAGTACCGAGGGGATTTTCATCCTCTCGTCGAACGATGTGTTGCTTGAGAACAACATTTTTTTACGGAACAACATCGAAGGGATCACCGGCTATTTTCCTGCTGCCGTAAAAATATTCAACCAGTGTTACCGGGTTACCTGTAATAACAACCTGGTACTCGACCATCCGATCTCCAACGGGATTTGGTACGATGTAGGCAATGTCGACGGCATATTCACCAACAACTGGATGGAAAATGTAGGCACCGGTGAAGGTCAGGCACCTCCGGGCGAAATATGGCCTGCCATGAACGGCTTCTTCTTCGAAATTTCGAAAAGAGCCATTTGTGCCGGCAACGTATTTGTAAACTGCAACCATGGCATGATGGTACTGAACAGCTCGGGTGTAAAAACCTACAACAACACCTTTTACAACAGCATGGCCTGCTTTGCCCGCTCAGAACGGAGCGCCGAGGGCGACCATTTCGGATGGCACCCGGCTTCAGGCCCCGGGATTGAAGAACGCCACAGCCACGAATTTGTAAACAACCTGCTTTATGCCGATGAAACTCATTCACAACCCCTTCTGACAGTATGGCAATCGAAGGTGATTTGTGAACGGGCCACTGGTTCCCCCTTCAATCAATTGGATCATAACCTGTACGTAAGGGCCAAAGCCGCCGAAACCAACCCGGTAATCTGGTGGGCCCCGGCCAACAACGAGCGTTGCCGGATTCCAGTGCATAAACCCGGCGAGCTTAGTGTACTGTATCCTGGTCATGAAAGCAACAGCCAGTATCTGAATAATTATACGGCCCCTGTATTCTTAAGCTCCGAGCTGAACAATTTCAGGCTGATGCCCCACTTTAGCCCTGCAACAGCACAAGCAAAACTTCCAGAAGATATTATCCGCTTAATCAGCAGAAAAAACAAAACCGGCATCGGAGCCTACCCATTCAACATAAAATAACATCATGATTTCGACCAGAACCAAAGGGCAAACTGTAGTGATCTGTATCGATGGACGACTCGATACGCTTACAAGCCCTCAATTCGACCTGGAAATAAAACCTTTTGTTGAAAAGGAATCCTTCCTAGCCGTGGACTTTGCCGGTTGCCCCTACCTTTCCAGCTCAGGCATCCGTTCCCTTTTGACGATTGTAAAAAAACTAAATGCCAATAAAGGCCTTTTGGTTTTGTTCAACCTTTCACCTGGCATACTTCAGGTTATGGAAATGGCCGGACTTCAAAAAGTATTTTGTATTGTCGGAACCGAAGAACAAGCCCTTGTTGAAATCAAGAAAAGAAGTTCAGCTAGTTCAAAATCAAACGAATTTCAATTTAACAATAGAAAGTACCGGGTCTATTTTTCAGGAGAAACACAAAACGATGGGAAATTTTGGAAGAATCCCGGATACGTTGGCTATAATGAATTGGGATTCTCGATCGGTTTTGGAATATACGATGAACAAATGGGCCAAACAGGCACTTTTGTCACCACCGCAAACAGTTCGGCCTTCATTCCCGAAAAGGACGATCAACCCGGAGATTTCATGTTGTTTAAAAAACCCGATCAGAGCGGCATTTTAGTTCATGAAGCCCTCTCTTTCGGAAAGAATCCTTTTTGTACCCTGATGCCCCTTGACTCAGATCCGATTCGTTACGGGCAGCTCTTAGATGATATCAAATCAACCTGTCATCAGATAAAGGCCAACAACACCCTTATTTTATGGGCAGTAGCCAATACTGAACCCGCTTCGATCACCATTGGCTTACTTGACACCGATCTTCACCAGGCTGAAGCTGCCCTCCATTTCGGACTTTCGGCTTTTGGGCCTAAAAACGAGGAAGACCAGAAAGAAATCATGGCCATTTCCTTTCAATTAAACCAACTCGATGAAATTACACAAACAGAAGTTCCATCCGGGTTTCCCGAAAAAGCACTTTCTTACGAAAACATAAACGAAATTTGCAGGATTAAGGTCCGGGAAGAAATCAGCAACTGGTGTGCCTGGCTCTTCATACCAGAAAAAATAGAGGATGCGGCGTTGAGCAGGTTGCAGATTGAAGCCCCGGAGAGCTTTTTCGACCTGCCCCAAAAGGCTTTTCTTGCCAGGCGACTGTATACCGACTCATCGAGGATTGAAATCAAAGCATTGCACGGCGGGTTTTCTGCTCAAACCTTTCAGGTTGAATCGTACGATTCGCTTGGAAGAAAGCTAAGGCCTACCGTTTTAAAAATTGCCGACAAGGATATGATCACCCGCGAATCGGAACGTTGCCGGGAATACGCCCTTCCCTATATTCTCAACAACAGCGCCATGGTGCTGGGCACTGTATTTCATAACAGCCTCGGCGCTTTGCGGTACAATTTTGTTGGCATTGGCGGCGAAGGTTCTCAATTGAAATGGCTCACCCACCTGTTCGAAAGCTGGCCTGTTGACAAGCTCGAACCCCTGTTCGACAAAATATTCATGCAAATATTGAAACCCTGGTATGACCAGGCAATACCTGCTCAAATACATCCCTTTGGCGACCACAATCCCCTACACACTTTTTTCCCATATCTTTTCGAAAAAGCGGGTGAAATACTGAATATCAGCGCCGACAAACCCCGTTTCGTGCTTGAAGAAACCGGTGAAACCTTCTTGAATCCCTACTGGTTTTTAAAACACCAATATCCCATACTTGAAAAATGGCCTGTAGCTTATTTCACTTCAGTTTGTCATGGCGACCTGAACATGCAAAACATCTTGCTCGATGAGGGGATGAATGTGTACCTGATCGATTTTTCAGAAACCATCCCAAGATCGGCAGTATCCGATTTTGCCCGTCTTGAAGCCATTTTTATGGCCGAAGCCACTCCGGTAAACTCGGAAAAGGAATTTATTGAAGCTGTGAATATTGTAAAGGATTTTTATTCATGCGATTCCCTCGCCCATCAGCCTTCCGTTGCCTACCAGGGCCCCAATCAGGCGATTGTCGACCGCAATACAGCACTAAGCCGAAAAATGAGGCAATATGCCCTTTCAACAGTACAAGGCAACAACGATATTTTGCCCTACTGGCTGGCCCTTCTCGAATGGGTACTGCCCATCGTGTGTTTCAGGGCTTCCTTGTTCCAGAAAAAACTTTCGGCAGTAGCAGCTTCGATCGTGCTCGAAAAGGTAAGCGAAATATTGAAAGATCAGGGAGTTCTCAAATAGAGGTTACTATCGCCATAACTCAAAAAACGGTAAGCGTTTTCGAGGGCATGCCGGTACACTTTTTCCCAATCGCTCCCGATGAAGGCTGAAACCAGTAACAGTAAGGTGCTTTGAGGTTGATGGAAGTTGGTGAGCATCCCGTCGATCATCCTGAAAACATATCCCGGCACAATAAAAATGCGGGTCGAAACCTGAATCTGTCTTAGACCATGTTTATTTAAATGTTGAAGCACAGCCTCCAAGGCTTGTTTTTTATCCAAGCATGATTCGTTATGGTAAGGTTCCCATTGTTCAATCTGGTGTACCGCAGGTTGCATTTCAGGATTCAGCGACAACCGCAGTCCAAGCCAATAGAGGGTTTCGAGCGACCGTACCGAGGTGGTGCCCACCGCGATCAGAGGCCCCTCGTGGCCGATCAGTGTTTCTATCAACTCTTTATCAATCACAACCAACTCGTTGTGCATCTGATGGTCGTCGACCATTTGCGATTGTACCGGCTTGAAAGTACCTGCGCCGACGTGTAAGGTAAGCTCGGCCATCCCGATCCCTTTATCCCTTAATTTTGAAAATACAGTTTCAGTAAAATGAAGTCCGGCCGTAGGGGCAGCCACCGAACCCTTGATTTTTGAATAAACCGTTTGGTAACTCTCCAGGTCAAGCTCTTCCGATTCTCGGTTCAGGTAAGGCGGAATAGGCATTTTACCTGCATGTTCAAGCAAGGTTGCAAAGTTGAACGCAGCATTGTCCCACGAAAACCGGATGATTCGTCCGTTATCAAATGCCCCGGTATTCTCGGCCGTAAGTTTAATTTGATGTCCTTCTGCTTCAACCTGCATCGATAAGGTACCTCCCTTCCATTTTTTAAGGTTGCCCACCAGGCATTTCCAGCTGCATTGTGCTGTTTGTTGAAAGTTTAGAACATAATCGGAAGGTTCATCGGGGTCAAGGACAAAAATTTCGATCAATGCACCCGATTCTTTTCTGAAAAACAACCGGGCCCTGATTACCTTGGTATTGTTGAAAATCAACAAACTATCATCGGAAAGAAAATCGGTTAGGTTAAAAAAACGATCATCATGAATGGTACCTTTGTTCCACACCAACAATTTGGAATGGTGGCGTTTTTCAACCGGGTAACGGGCAATCCGGTCCTCGGGTAAGGAATAATTATAACCTGAAATATCAATTTTTGGAATCCTGCTCATTCTAAAAAACAATGTCACATAAAACAGAGCGCAAAGGTGCCAACATTTTTTAAAAAACAAGCATATTTTAAACGATATAAGCACTAAAACACCTGCTTTGATTTTGCAGCTTCGGCCCAAAACCATTATTCTACAGGTAATCTTCATTAAAGGCCTACGATCCTATTTTCTTTATAAAATATTGATACCGATGGCTACAATCTTTATGTGGTTTTTATAAAATTCCCGGTTCATTTGTGGTCTGGATCATTTAAAGGGGCTTTGGGTACAGAACGAAAAATAAAAAAAATAAAAAGCCTATCAATCAGCAACATAACAAATGTCTTGGTTTGGCTCCTATTCGATTACATTAAAAGTTATTAGCCGAAATCTATTTATTTTGTCGATAGCCCTGATTGGTACCTCTCTTGTTGGATTGATGTGTTCTGAAGACATGAAGCCCTTTCTGGTTTCTTCGCTGATTTCGTTGTTTATTGGAGGCAGCTTATCTTTGATTACAAGAAAACAGATCATTCAACACAGCATACAAAAAAAAGAAGCTTTTCTAACAGTAACCTTATCGTGGTTAATAGTAAGTATTGTTGGATGCTTGCCCTATCTGTTTTCGGGTTCAATTCCCTCGGTAGTTGATGCTTTTTTTGAATCGATGTCGGGCTTCTCCACAACCGGGGCCTCAATTCTTACCGATATCGAGATCCTGCCCAAATCGATTCTGTTTTGGAGAAGCCTGACCCATTGGATTGGAGGAATTGGCATCATCGTGTTGGTTATCATCATCATGCCCACTTTACAGATGGGAGGATATCAATTGTTCACCCTCGAATCATCGTTACAGGAAAAAATCCAACCTAAAATAAAAGCAGTAGGCAGAAGGATTTTTCTGATTTATCTTTTGTTGACCTTTGCCGAAGTAATCCTTTTGTGTTTAGGAGGAATGAACTTATTCGAAAGCCTTTGCCACTCGTTCGGTACCGTAGCTACTGGTGGTTTTTCGCCTAAGAACAGCAGTATAATTGAATATTCTCCATACATACAATACATTATAATGGTTTTTATGCTTCTGGCAGGAATCAATTTCGTAATGCATTATTACTTCATAAAGGGTGATTTTAGAAAGTTAAAGGAAAATAATGAATTCTGGTTCTACCTTTTCGTGGTAGCCCTGATCGGGATTATGGTTACCCTGGTCTTGTTTTTATATAGGAACAAACCACTTGAAGAGTCGTTTCGGGAAGCCTTTTTTCAGGTTATTTCGATGATTACCTGCACCGGATTTGCTTCGGCCGATTACCTTCAATGGCCTGTAATCGGGTGGTCGATCATCTTTATGACCCTGTTCATAGGAGGAAGTACTGGTTCTACTTCCGGGGGTATCAAGATGGTACGCCATCTGGTTGTATTGAAAAATGGTTCAAGGTTGTTCAAACAAATGCTTAACCCCAACGCGGTGATCCCAATAAAACTAAATAAAAAATCGCTTAGCCAGGAAAACAATAATTCGATCCTTACTTTTATCTCACTTTATTTCATTGTTTTCCTAATCGGTTCCATGATGCTTGTCGCACTGGGTCTGGATGGGAAAACTGCCAGCAGCTCGGTGGCTACCTGTATGGCAGGCATAGGCCCCGGCATTGGAACTGTTGGGCCAGTCAGTAATTATGCTCATTTGCCCGATCTGGCAAAACTGATTTTGTGCATTTTGATGTTGATGGGCCGACTTGAAATTTACTCGGTATTAGCGTTGTTTTCTGGTAAGTTTATAAAAAAATAATACATAAATGATTCGGATAAGTACCTTTGAACGATAAAATAACCGGCAATGAAAAAGGAGCCCAAAAGAGCAAAAAAAAAGACAAAGTCACTTTTTTCAGATCGATACCAGTATTTACTTTCTATTTTTCTGGTAGGGTTCGTTTCATTGGTTTGCGCTCCCCTGGCCAATACTCCGAATTATCATGTTGTTTCATACATCCTGCTGTTCCTTGTATTGCTAATTTCAACCTTCATGGGTATTGGGCCGGTATTGTTGGCTTCCTCTTTAAGTGTTTTGATCTGGAATTTCTTTTTTATCCCACCCCACCTCACCTTCCATATCGAAAAAACTGAGGATCTTTTGATCTTTGGCCTTTTTTTCATCATTGCTTTTGTTAATGGGGTATTAACCACCCGTATCCGAAGACAGGAGCTCCTGGCCAGGGAGAGGGAAAAACGAACCGATTCCTTGTTCAGACTAACCAGGGAACTATCGAAGGCCAGCGGTATGGAAGCAGTTCTTGAAGTGGCCATTGAAAAAATCAGGAACCACTTTTCAGTTCATTCCTTCTTTATTCTACAAGATGGAAACAACACCTTGTATTCCAATGGCCTGCTGCAAAAAGAGAAAAAACTTGCCCAAGCTGAATACGAAGTCGCGGAATGGTCGTTTAAACAAGGAAAAATTGCCGGGAGACATACAGCTTTCGCACCCGAAACCCTCTATACTTTTTTCCCACTGTCGGGAACCAGGATCAATCCGGGAGTTCTTGCCATACAAACCGAAAAACCTTTTAGGGAAGAACAAAAATCGTATTGGGACACCTTTTTAGCATTGATTTCAAATGCGCTTGAGCGGGAATTCCTTGGAGAACTAGCCCAAAAAGTACGCTTTCTCGACGAGTCAGACCGCCTGTATAAAACCCTGTTCAACTCGATTTCGCATGAATTGAGGATACCGGTAGCCACCATAATGGGAGCCTCGGAAACCATTTTACACAACGAAGGAACAGTTGAAATTAAGTCGGAACTTTGCAAGGAAATAGTTACTGCCTCGTTGCGACTGAACCGCTTGATCGAAAACCTACTGAATATGTCACGACTCGAAAGTGGCCACATCAGGGTCAGGCTCGATTGGTGCGATATGAACGACTTGTTCAACAAAGTTCTTGAAGACCTTGCCGACGAACTGAAACCCTTTTCAAGCGAAGTGTTTATCGCCCCGGAAATGCCCTTGGTGAAGGTCGACTTTGGGCTGATGGAACAGGTATTGTACAACCTTGTTTATAATTCAACCCAATACACACCACAGGGCTTGCTTATTCGCCTGTCGGCAAAATATGAAAACGGGAAAATGTTCCTCGAAATAGCCGATCAGGGCCCAGGATTCCCTGAAAATGAAATCAGGAATGTGTTTAAGAAATTTTCAAGGATCGACAGGAACAAAACAGGTGGTTTAGGTTTGGGCTTGTCGATTGCAAAAGGATTTATCCAGGCCCATAATGGCATTATC
>CAZSIK010000098.1:12276-12994 GCA_964606515.1 uncultured Prolixibacteraceae bacterium | reverse complement strand
ATCCCGATAACAATCTTCGCTACGGCTATGCCGCCGTGGCTGTCGATGCACAAAACCCGGAAACGCTTATCGCCAGTGCATTTGGCAGACCTGGACAACTGGGTGGTGACGAGATTTTTCGAACCACCGACGGGGGCAAGACATGGAAAGCCGTTTTTGCCAATGGCACCGAATTCGACTATTCGAAAGCACCTTATGTACAACGAACCCACATCCATTGGATGTTCGACATCGAAATCAATCCCTTGAATCCCAACCACGCGATATTTACCACCGGTTTCGGAGGCTTCGAAACTTTCAACTTGAGCAATGTTGAAAAAAACCTAAAAACCAATTGGAGTATATATACCACCGGTATTGAAGAAACAGTACCCCTGGAATTGCTCAGCCCACCCCAGGGCGCTCACCTCATTACCGGAATTGGCGACTATGGGGGCTTTGCCCATTGGGACCTCGACAGTCCATCGCCCGATGGAAGCTTCGGAAACCCACACTTGGGAAATACCGATGGGGTAAGCTGTGCCTGGCTAAAACCCGATATGGTGCTTAGGGTTGGTGTTAGTTCAGGGAATCGAGATGGAGACAATATCGGGGTTTCGACCGATTTTGCCAAAACCTGGAAACCGGTGAAAAAACCCACAGCCCAGAGCCGACACGGCCATATTGCAGTATCGGCCAACGGCGAAACCTGGATTTGGACCCCCGAAAGGCACAAACC
>CAZSIK010000098.1:0-12266 GCA_964606515.1 uncultured Prolixibacteraceae bacterium | reverse complement strand
CTTGAAAGCCTTGACGTTGATGAGAGAGATGCTATTACAAACGATGCCGGCGAAAGCTGGGTCTTAATCGACACCCTGCCAGAAAACACACGGCTTGTGGCCGACAAGGTTAATCCATTGAAATTCTATGCCATCAATCTTACCAATGGTTACCTTTACACCAGTACCGACGGGGCTAAAAGCTTTTCGACTTCTCCTCTTAATTTGGTTAAAGGGGAAGTTGCTCCTGGAAGTTTCAGAGGTGACAAGCGCGGTGGACAAGATCGTATTTATGCCACCCCCGGCTTTGAAAACGATTTATGGATTGCGGCTTACGATGGGCTGTACCATTCGCCCAAAGCCTCACAACCTTTCGAGCTTCTTCCCGGGGTAAGCGAAATCCATGGCTTTGGTTTCGGCAAGGAGGCCCCAGGAAGCCACTACCCTGCTTTGTTCCTTATCGGCATAGTAGATGGAGTGAGGGGCATTTTCCGCTCCGACGACCAGGCTCAGAACTGGGTACGCATCAACGACGATCAACACCAATGGGGGCTTTTGCTCCACATTACGGGCGATCCTAAAAAATATGGCCGTGCTTATGTGGGTACGCATGGCCGGGGTGTGATTTATGGCGATATAAGTTATCCTGAAAATCAAAACTGAATGTATTACTGTCAGCAAGCTGTTTAATTCATCAGGTCAAACAGGCACAAACCCTTTTAAAACTTTTTAATAAATGGAAGAGCCCTTTAGGCAAATTGAACTGAGTTAATGCCGATGATCGAATGAAGAAAGAACAAGCCATCAAAGAACTGATGACCATGCCAGGGATTAGGAAATCGATTGCTAACGATTTGTGGAAAATCGGGATTGAAAAAATTGACGACCTCAAAGGTCATGATCCCGAAGTGCTGTACTACCTGAGCAATCGGTTTGCTGGCACCGTACAGGAACGCTGTTTGCTGTATGCTTATCGTTGTGCCGTCTACTTTGCAACAACCCCTCCTGAAGTCCGGGAAAAGGAAAAATTGCTTTGGTGGAACTGGAAAGAGTAATAAAAATTCATTACTAAAAACCTAGTGAAATTTTATTTGACGGTAAAAATCATCCCATTCACCGAAAAAGGGGAACAATTTACTTCCTGACCCTATATTTTTGCACCCGAACTTAAAATTTGGTTATTATGCCACAAATTACTAAAGGAGGAAAATTTGTATTTGGCTGGTCGGTTATTTCATACAACTTCGAAGTAGTAATACCAACCCAGGCTTTTGATGAATACAACCTTAAAAATTCAGACAAAGTCATTATCATTTCAGGCAGCAAGAAAACCGGGGGATTCTGTGTATCGACCAATGCATTGATCGAAAAGTCAAACATCAACGGTTTGTTTACCCAATTCCCACAATTGCATGAATCTAAAATTGAAGAAGGTGAATTTGTGAAATACAAAGGCCGGTTATATTGCTGGGTACATTTGAATAACAGCACCATCAAACTTTCAGAAGAGATATTGAAACGGCTCGATATCCAAGTTGGCGACAAACTGCTTTCCATCAGGGGCAGCGATATTGCTTTTGTGATGGGAGTAAAAGGGCCGTTAATTGAACGGACCAACCAATCGGAAAAAGCGATTGACACTTTTTAAAACCAAGCTCGATACCATAACAGTAAGATCCATACCCGTAAAAAATAAAAAAACTAAGCAATTAGCTTCATTATCTTGTCGAGCCTTCTTTAATACGAATCCCTTTTTATCTCCAGAATAATGTTCCCTGAGCAGATCGACAAACTAATTTTTGTTGGAAGTTTCATCTCATCCTTTTTTTACCATTTGAAAAAACTGCAGCAATTCAGCTTTCCTTCCCGGTGAAAGCTTGTTCCATTTGGTATCGTTAAGCGAACCTTCCAAACCATAAAGCAAGTTGATACAGGCTCCTGGGTCGATGGTTTGAAGCCTGATAAACGCTTGTTCACTTCCAATTGACTTCAGTTTTTCGAAAGAATCGATACCTACCTGAATCAATTTTACTTCAGTATCTTTTCCAATGTTTGTATGTTCCGATAAATCGCACTTCATATCAAAAAATGATGGATTATTACAAAGTAATGCTATAGTTATGACAACGGTATGTCAGCAGTGGAAATCTACTTCATAAGAAACTTCCTTGGCTGCCTCAACAAATAGCTTCATATCGTGCAAACCGATTTGACCTTTGTAGAAATTCTTTTCTTTATTGATTTTCAGAATCGTTTGGTGGAGCTCAAAGTAATCGGTTTTTGATGCTTTCTCCGCTGTATCAACCCCAGCATCGAGCAACATGCGGGCAAAGGTGGCTCCAACCCATTTAATGCGCGAAAGATCGGTTAACCGGGTTAATTCCAGTATTTCGGCTTCGGCAATGTCTGTTTCCGCTGCAAGCTTTTTTCTGCTTTCAGTAGTTAAAACAAAATCGAATAACTTCACCGTATCTTTAATACCAATCTTTTCCAGTTTGGAAACGGTTTCGGGCGAGATGCCTATTAATTCGCTCAGTTTGTTCGGTTTCGGCTGAATGCTGTTGATTTCACGGAGCAGAATAACCAGGTATTCTTCGGTTAAACAATCAACCTTGGCCAGCTCTATCAGTTTCTCCTTCTTCTTGAGCAGCTTTTGTAATTCAAGAACAGTACTGATGCCAATGCTCTTAAAATAGCCAAACCGTTCTTCCAGCCGCTCTTTAAGGATTACCCGGCTTGGAAGCAAATCGGCTGATCCGAGTTTCGACTGATAATCGTCGAGGCTGATGGAGGCTAAGTTGGTGTAATATCCCATGGTTCAATTATTCAACAGGTATGTAAATATCGCTTTCCGATTGTTCATTGCAAGGCCCTTTATACTTTTCGCCATAATACTCAAAGTTAAAGGGTTTGGTCAGTTTATAATCGGTTTCGGGCAAAAATTGCGTGTAAATGTAATTGTAGGTGTAACCAACTTTATTCGATAACCCTTTGTGTATAAAGCGCAAATACTTTCCTTTGGGGATCATTTTCACCACGAACAACGGATTTACATCGGTTGCTTCGGTCACCTCGGTTCCGGTAAAAAAGTAGAGGCCACCCAACTCCTGATTATCAGACCAGTATTGAACCTGGTAATAACACTCGGGGATTGTTTTGTTTCTTATTGTGCCGACTTCGTTGAAAAAACAGTTCCATTCTTTCGACAGGCTTGTAATTTTTGTATCGTCACTAATGAAAAACGAGATGCCAACCAGTATTTTTTCTGGCAATTCTATTATTTCGGGAGGTTGGTTTCGCACTTTATCCGACTGAAAAATATAATCTTCAGTGATTGGGTTTACCAGCGACATAGTTGTTAAGGAGTATCCATTTCTGACTTCAGAAGGATTGATTTGAAATTGCTTACGGAAGGCACGGGTAAACGATTCGTGGCTCCCAAACTGGTAATCATAAGCGATATCTACGATTTTCTTGTCGGTGTTGCGTAATTCGTGCACGGCCTCGGTGAGCCTGCGCTGCTGAATGTAATTCTTTGGCGAAAAGCCGGTAATACTCTGGAACAGCCTGATGAAATGGTATAGCGAATAACACACCTCGCGCGAAACCTTGAAAACGTCGATCTCTTCTTTCAGGTTGCCCTCGATAAAGGTTACGGCTTTTAATATCACCTCTTTGTTGGTCATGCTGCAGCTAATTATCAGACGATTTGTAAAAATAGAAATAACGGCACAAAGAAACAACAGTATGATTTCCCTCTGTGCCGCCGTGTCGCTGTGTTTAGTTTCTAAAAATTGAATTCGTTTTGCCAGTTGAAAGTCGCAGCTTCTTCAAACCATTGTGGCCAATGACTACACCACTGGGGAACACGGCACTCTTTAACCCGCTCTGTTTTGTGGTAGGGCTTCAAATCCAGAACCATTGTACCGTCTATTGCATCTATAAAATAGAGATGGATTATTCCATTTTCAAAATCGATGCTGGCAACAGGTACTGTGGTGATTAATATTGGATTGGGTCTCATTTCCGACCGTGTTGCAAAAACACCAATCGCATCGGGCCCATTTTTATAGGGTTTCGGAATGACCAATCGATTACGATCCTCGGGATTATCATATAAATGCCCCCACCAAACAACCTGGAGATGAGTGAATTCTTCGAGACTTGTTAATGCAGGAAGAAACTCTTTTTTCAGCTTTATTGAAAACTGCCCATTAACTGCATTTACCTTTCCTATGGGCTTAAGTTGAATTGTATTTTCCATTTTTGTTCCATTTAAAATTGATTAAACTTTGCTTACCGGTAATGGAACAAAAATAGGTGAATGGGATTATCTGCCCTTGACAAGTATTGCGAATCGATGGCTAAGACTTGACTGAAATTGCTGAATTTGTAACTCCGTTCTTGAAAAATTGGTCAATGAGTTAAAATAGGAACACTCAATACAATGCAATCAGAACAATCACTCAAATCTCAGTTCAGACATCCTAAAAATCAAGGTCTACCTTGAATAAAACCGGCTCGATTCATCCGAGTCGACTTGGCTTTTATTTACTTTATTGACCGATAGCTCAGCATGATTGCGCAAAACAGCCTGAAGCTCCCCGATCCTGTCGCTATAAATTTCCCCATGCGATTGGTCAAGGCTTACCGAAAGGAAGGCAAATGCCTGATTATCGAACCGGAGTTCGGAGTTGGCCCTTAAGTTTACGAACAAACTGTCGATGGCGCAGTTATTAAACTGCACACGGCTCTGTATCCCATCAATGTTTACAACCGATTTCGTGTAATTATTGACGAAGATTTCAGAATTAGCGAGTTCCATTTTTTGAAAAGAGGTCAGGTTAAGGAACAATTCGCCAATCTGGTTATGGTCTAAACTGTCGATGGTCAGGGTATCGTTGCTGATCCTGAAAGGCAATACCTCGGGTTTCTTCCCCTCAAGGTAAAAGAAAGTTAGCTTTTCACTATCACCCAGTTCCAGCCGTACCCCGTTACGGTTGTTGATCACCACAAACTGAACGCCCTCCAGCGAAGTTTCATGTACCTCGGTTTGTACCGGCACGCCACCATGGTGCGGAACCTGTATTAGCAACGACAACAGGAACAGGCCAAATAGGCCAAAAAAAGCGATGAATATAATTTTACTTGTTTTCATGGTCATTCATTAATTGGTCGAACAATGGTTTCAATTCTTCATGGCTAATGTGTAACAACCTGATCTGCCTGATAAACTCAGGGAGCTGGTGTTTGAAGAACTCTTGTTTACGAATACCGATAATCTGGTCGGGTGCTTCTTCGGTAACAAAAAAACCGACTCCCCGCTGGTTGCTGATGATGTTGTCGCGTTGCAGTTCCATATACGTTCTCATAATTGTGTTTTGGTTCACCCCCATAACGGCTGCCTGTTCCCTAACCGAAGGTATTTTGCTGCCCACCGGGAATTCGCCCGAAATGATTTTATCGCACACGTTGTCGGCAATCTGTTGAAAGATGCCCTTGGTTTCCCTGAATTCCATTACGATACCTCCTTTTCTTTAAGTTTGAAGTAGGCAAAGGCCAGGGCAACCAAGCTCACGAAGCCAAGCGCTAAATTCACAAAGGTTAAAGTTTGTGTTTTACTCCAATGATCACCCAGCTCTTCGATCCAGGGATGTCTGATGTGCAGTTTCTCGATGAGCAGGTAAGCATACCCGGCCACGGTGGCCATCACGACACCTATAAAAACAATGGTTTTTACCAGTGGTAATTTTCTAAAGGTGGCTGAACCGGAAAAAGCCAGGACAAAAGCCAGCACAGCCAGCGAGATGATGAGTTCGGCTTGACCGTTGGGCGATTTTGTAAACAGCTCCTGCAAAGACACCAATTTGAATGGGAAAGAGTCGATATTGCGCACAGCCAAGGTTTCGGGTTGAACGGCGTTGCGCACCAACACCGCGAAACTGCTCGAAAGGTAGAACACTACCGGATAAAGGGCGAAGAACAAAACCACCTTCGAGAACAGTTCATACACAAACCTTTCGAAAGCCGTAACAGGAAGCATTAACGCGGCAATGCTCCGTTCCTTCCGGCGAAAGGCCGAAAAAGCAGAGCCCGCGTAAAGAATTCCACCGATAAAAAAGAGAATCAAAAAGATGGGCATCCAGCCTTGCCGGTTCCAGGAGCTGTGGATGTTGGCCATATTGAACAGGCTGATAACAAGCACAGCTGTTGCGATGGTGCCCCAATACATCAGGCTTGTTTTCCACGACATTATAAAGGTGCTCTTTACATACCGGCCAAAGCGTTTGAAATTGAATATCTGATTTGTTTTCATGGCATTTGCTTATTAAAATTGAACGTGGTTAATGGCCGCATTGAACAGCAACTCGATATCAACTTCGGTAGGCACACCGTTGGCCGGCTTCATTACCTTGAAACCACCAGGGGACACCTCGTGATAAAGGCATTCCATACCTTCAAGGTTGCTTACAGTAGAGAAAGAATACTTTTCAGAAATCTCCCACAGGCTTTGGTGAAAGATAATCCGGCCCTGGTCGATCACGATGATCTTGTCGATCAGGTTTTCTACATCTTTCACCTGGTGGGTGGAGATGAATACAAGTTGATTGTCGCTGAGTGAGCTGGCCACTACCTTCCGGAAAACCGATTTGGAAGGGATGTCGAGGCCATTGGTGGGTTCGTCGAACACAAGAAGTTTGCAGTTGGTCGAAAGAGCGAAGGCAATCAGGAACTTCTTCCTTTGTCCATACGACAATTTGCTGATGCGGCTTTCCCTTCCCAACTCGAAATCGTTAAGTAAGTTGTTGAATTTTCCCCTGTCGAAACGGGGATAAAACAAGGATTGGGCTTTTTCGTACTCCGAAATCCTGACCGAAGGAAGGTCGTACTCTTCAGGAAGCAAAAAAACCTCCTCAAGGAAGGAAGGATCGCGGCGGAAGGGGATCTGCCCCATTACCGTGACCGACTGGCCAGGAGCTTCAAGCAAGCCCGACAACAATTTCAAAAAGGTCGACTTGCCAGCCCCGTTCTTGCCCAACAATCCCACGATCGAGCCGGCTTCCTCCGAGAAAGTCAGGCCATCGAATAGGTAGGGCTGTTTACCATAGCGGAATTTCAGGTTGTTTGTTTGAATCATGGCTATTGCATTACTGTTATAGTTTACTAATACAGTGCAAATGTAATTCAATTTTTCAAACCTGCAAGAACACGGGCCACTTTTTTGGAAAAAAGGTTATAACCACCTATAATCTGCTTATATTTTAATTATTGAACGATAATTTTTTGCGCCAAGGGTACCGGGGTGTGGGTAGTTTTGACAAAGTAAAGTCCCCTCGGCACACCAGGCAGATGGATGGTTGTACTACCCGGGATGACTGTTTCGCGGTAAACAACCGAGCCTGTAGTGTTACAGACCACAATTCCAGTCGATCGTGGTATTCCGCTGGTTTCAATCGTGAAAGAGCCGTTGTTCGGATTGGGAAATACTTTCATCGATATAGCATTTCCCGGAGTTACTGAACGCATTTCCTCCGCTTTATTTATAGTTTCACTTTTTGCTGTCTCAGGTTCAGGTACCATATCGGGAACGGGAGGCAATATAATAATGGGAGGCAATACAAAGGCGCTCCCGTCGCAGAATGTACCATCGGTTGTAATGGAGGCATTCAGATAGCTTCCCTCCCGGATATGCACGCCAGGTAAAAAAATGATCGATTCACCGGCAATTAACCGGGTCGACGAGCCCGCTTCAAAACGCACCGAATCGGCTTCTATAGTTCCTCCCACCACAACAGTTTGCCGTGCGCCAAAACAAAGGGTATCGCCCGATTCAAATATGACTCCCTTGATTGAGTCCTGTTCAGGAATGGAGGTGTCCTCAATGCTTATCACGTCCGAATCGGTACATGAAAATTGATCAACCACCTGGTAAAGATAAGTCCCTGCCGATAAGCCCATAAATAAACAGGTATCCTGCCAGGTCCCTTCATCCAAGCGGAACAGATAAGGCATCTCCCCACCGGTAACCCTACCCTCAATTCGTCCACTTGAACTACCATCGTCATTGTAAGCATTAAGTTCAGCAATTTGTACCGTATTGACATCGGCCACTACTACCGGATTATTCTCCCATTTGGCCAGGCAGCCCTTGTCGCTACGGGCCCAAACTTGGTACGGTCCTCCGATAAGGTCTCCAAAGGTATTGTCGTTATACACCCAGGAAGTTCCACCGTCGATTGAAAAATCATATTTGGGTGCAGTAGCATAAACCGACTTCAATAAACCTCCTGCTTCCATACCAGCAGTGATGGTGATGGATCCGTTACCAATCCCATCACATCGGGTATTATTAACAACATCTACATTGCTTACAACAAAAGGTAATGGGTCGCTCAAAACAAGAGGGTTGTCGAAATGGGATTTTAAACATCCTTGGCTGTCTTTTACATACAGGGAATAGCTTCCGGCAGGAAGGGTCCTGAACGTATCTGTTGCAGCCCAAGTAGTTCCTCCATCAATTGAGTACGCATAAGAAGGGGTTCCTCCCCCAACCCCCACAAAATAGATTTCACCCTGATCAAGACCATGGCAAACGGGATCGACCGTACCGACAGTAAACAGGATATCGGTTGCATTTTCTACAACTACAGGATTGTTATAATACGGGTAGGTGCATCCTGCCACCGCAATCATGGCATCATACTCTCCCACAGGAAGGTTTTCGAAAACATTGCTGCTTTGCCAGGTAGTTCCTCCATCGATTGAATAGTTGTAAGTAAGTGAACCTTGAGCCGATTTTAATAGTTCTGGGCCAGGCACTTCTCCATTAATTACAATAATCCCTGTGGAATCGCCAAAACAACCTTCCACATCTTGCACCGAAACGAAACGGATGGTATCGTGCACCGGGTCGTTCAATTGGATTGGATTGGGCGGATAGTCTTGTACACATAAATTTGAATCGCGCACCCTCACTTCATAATCGCCTTCATACAAATTGAGAAAAGCATCGGTGGTATCCCAACTCATACCCCCATCGATTGAATAGGAATAAGGGGGAATTCCCCCATTAGCTTCGGCAAAGCGGATTTCTCCGTCGCCTGAACCGATGCACTGGGGATGAGTGCTGCTAACTGAATACGAAAGGGATTCGGGCTGATCGATCACTACCGGGTTGGATGCCCAGATCACGCTGTCTCCGGCTTCATCCTTTACAACTATATTATAAGTTCCCCCCTGCAAATTCCGAATGGTATCCAAAGTCTGATAACTAACACCATTGTCGATGGAGTACTGAAGGCTACCCATGCCCCCAGAGGCCATGATCACAATTTGCCCGGTGGCATCACCGGAACAACCTTCCACATCATGTACCACAACCTGATCGATTGCCAGTGGATCGGGATTACAATTCACACTGAAGGTAATACCCAGGTCAAAGCAATCAAGCCAATGCGAATTGGAGTATTCAACATCATCAACACTTACGCAGGTCAACGATGGATTATTCTTGCCATAAATATAATACTCATAAACCCTACAAAAGTTTTCATTATGTCCATTTCTTAAATTGAGCTCAGACAATACATTATTTGTGCAATAAAATGTTAGCAGATTAGGATTTTCTGAAATATCGAGAGTTGTTAGCAGATTATCACGACAATCAAATTCTTTTAATAGCTCATTATTTGAAACATCAATCGACAATAATTTATTAAAAGAGCATATCAGGTATTCTAAAAGAGGATTGTGAGAAACATCAAGAGAAACAAGTAAATTGTTTGAACAAGACAAAGTATTAAGCAACAAACAGCTTGAGACATTTAAGTTCGTTAGGTCATTTAACGAACAAAAAAGTCTGGTTAATAAAGCATTATTTGATAAATCGAGTACCGTAAGGAGGTTATTGGAACAATATAACCATGACAACTGGGGATTACCGGACACATCTAGTGAAGTTAAGTTATTTCTGTTACAGGACAATTCCTGCAAAACGGCATTATTTGTCAGTTCAAGGGAACTCAATTGGTTATTACTGCAATCGAAATGCGTTAATAAAGAATTGGTTGAGACATCAATCGAGGATAATGAATTCTCTTTACAGTACAGTCGGGTTAGTAAAATATTTTGTGAAACATCAAGGCTACTCAATTGAGTATTTTCGCAACTCAAATGATTCAGTTGCTGATTTTCCGAAATGGTCAATGTATTCATAGGATTATTGTCACAAATCAGGACGGTCAACGATGCATTCTTCGAAACACCGATTGTTTCTATCTGGTTGCTGGAAATACTAATTCTTTGCAATACAAGATTATTAGAAACGTCCAGCTCAGTTAATGCATTATCATTACAGTACAAATAGATAAGAAGTGTGTTTTTCGAAAGATCTAATCGACTTATTTTATTATTTGTACAATACAAGGCTGAAATATTTTTGAATGCCTCGATACCTGTAAGATCTGAAATATCCATACTGTTTACAGAAATTATCCCGAAAAACGCTTCTGCTTCCTTTACCTGGATTTCTAAGTCGGAATTAGTGTTGATTTCAGCCATTCCCAGCAGATAAGTCTTAAAAATTGCATCGGGGATATTTACTATAGGCTCTGCAATAACAACCTCTACAGAATCAATACAAAGATTGATATCCCTAACATAAACCATATAATTTCCGATTTGAAGAGAACCAAAAAAAGGAGAGGCTTGCCAATCTCCGTCATCCAAACGATATAAATAGGCTGGGGTACCACCCGAAGCCGTAACGGTAATGCTGCCCGTCCAGGACTCATAGTCGTAAGTAGTATCTATATCAATTATATCCAATATTCCAGGTTGAGATAATTCCACAGGATTAAGGTTCCACTTTTCAAGGTATCCATTCCCATCCCTTATCTGGATAAAATAATTTCCAGCCGGCAAGTTGCTGAACAATGATGCCCCCTGCCAGGTTGTCCCGCCATCGATTGAATAAGAAATCGCTCCTACCCCACCTGAAGAAATAATGTTGATTGATCCTATAGAGTCTCCGTTACATGAATTGATATGGGCCACTTCCACATCGGTGATGACCGGGGCCGGGTCGGCGCAATCCAGACTAAAGGCCACCCCCGGGTCGATCTCGGTCCAGTTTTCCCGTGAAGAGTCGGGATCATCCACTGTTATGCAAGTCAGGTTGTTATCTGATGCATTAAATGTGCTAATCATTGAATTTTGCCCATTCTTTACATTGAGTGTGCTTAAAGAGTTATTGCTGCAATCAAGAAAAGTCAGCTTTGAATTGTTCGTTACATCCAATGTAACTAAATTATTTTCTGAAACATTTAGCCGTTCAAGGTTTGATAAAAGACTCACATCGCAATGAGTCAGCACATTCAAATCGGCAAACAATTGGGTTATATTGTTATTGGTGTACAATTGGGTTAAACCATTGCCCCTGCATCGTACGCGGGTAAGTGCATTGTTGGCACTTACATCAAGACTTGTCAGGTAATTGAACGAACAATCAAGATAAGTTAGGGCCAAGTTCTTTGACAGGTCTAAATCAGTAAGTGAGTTATTTAAACAATGCAGTACCGTGGTATTGATGAACCAATCAAAGCCTGAAAGATCGCCAATTCCAAGGAGCGACAAATCAATTTCACCAGTAAAGGCCGATGCTTCGCTCACCTGTATCTCTGTGTCGCTGTTGGTATTGACTGCCGTATTCCCAACCAGTGCTGCCTTAAAATTGGCATCCGGGATGTGTACATTATAATCAACAAAAACAGAGATTGAGATGGGTTTCGTCACTACCGCATCGCGGGCGTAAATCATATAACTACCTGAAGTTAAATTGGTAAAACTACCCGAAGTAGTCCAGGTCCCAAATAAGCCTTTTCGGTACTCTACAGTCCCTGTTCCTTTAGCCAAAACAGAAATAGTCCCTAACGTGCCGTTAGTAATTTGGGGCGTGCTGCCTGAGTTGATAAAAGATAGGGCATACGATTGCGAGATTAAAAATACGTTCAGTGCAACCACACTAACAAGAAGGAATACATTTCGGTTCATGACACAGATTTTTGGTTATTTCATCTGCAATCTATGTCATTATTAAGCAATAACAAATGAACAACCACCGTGCTTTATTTTATGCCCGGAACAAATGATTATTCGTATTGAAATAGCAGGTAAACGCAATGGAAGTAGAAAAAGAAGAATACCAGAAAAAAAATCCCGCCAGGCGGGAAACAGGAGCGGGAAACGAGACTCGAACTCGCGACCCCGACCTTGGCAAGGTCGTGCTC
>CAZSIK010000097.1:0-13087 GCA_964606515.1 uncultured Prolixibacteraceae bacterium | reverse complement strand
GAATTCGTAATGAGTAGACGGAATGGAATCATGTCTGAGAATCTCAAGACGGAAATTGCAAAGGAACTTGGTATCTATGATACCGTCAGCTCCGGCGGATGGGGCGAGGTGTCCTCCAGAGACTGTGGCAACATGGTGAAAAAGGAGTAAAAAGTAACAACCCCGTAAACTTTTGCAGCCGACATGTTCAATTCTTTGGCAACCAGTTCCTGTACCTCGGCCGGGAGATAACCCAGCTTATGCTGAACCTGATGGAGTACATTGATCAATTCTCCTTCCTGGTTCCCGAACGTGGAACAAACTTCTTTTACCACGTGAGTAGCGTATTCCGATAATTTTATTTTAGGCATAATTGAATCGTTTTTCGGTTAATTTTCTTCGACAAATTGCTGGCTCCGGTCGAAATAATGGGTATGCAGCAAATGATGTGCGGTTTCGCTCATCGGTTTGCCCAAAAACTCTTCGTATAATTTTATTATGTATGGGTTTTCGTGCGATTTGCGGATTACTTTCAAAGCATCTTCGTCGTAAATGGCCATTTGTCGTTTCATCAATACCGATGAATCGCCGTGATGATAGGGTTGGCCCCCACCGCCAATGCAGCCGCCGGGACAGCTCATGATTTCAATGGCATGATAATGCGAAACCCCATTCTTGATATCCTCCAGAAGTTTTCGTGCATTTCCAAGGCCATGGGCAATGCCAATCCGGATGGGCAACCCGTCGAAGTCGATCACGGCTTCGCGAACCCCTTCCATGCCCCTTAACTCGTTGAAGTCGATACGGGGTAAAGGTTTTTTTGTAAACAGTTCGTAGGCTGTTCTTACGGCAGCTTCGATTACGCCCCCTGTTGTTCCAAAAATCACTGCTGCACCGGTCGATTCGCCCAAAGGCTGATCGAAGTCTTCATCGGGTAACGATTTAAAATCAATATTCGACAATTTGATTAAGGCCGCCAATTCACGGGTAGAAAGGGCAAAATCGACATCCGGGTTCCCATTCACCATGAATTCCTCGCGGCTGCATTCATACTTCTTGGCCAAACACGGCATGATGGAAACCACCACCATGTTCTCTCTTTTGATGTTCATTTGTTTGGCAAAATAGCTTTTGGCTATGGCTCCGAACATTTGTTGGGGCGATTTTGCCGACGACGGTATTTCTTTCAGTTCAGGAAACTGATGTTCAAAAAACTTAACCCAGGCAGGACAACAGGAAGTGAGGATTGGCAATTGAACCGTTTTGTCGCCATCGAGAAACCGGCTCAGGCGATCAAGCAGCTCCGTTCCTTCTTCCATGATGGTCAGGTCGGCAGCAAAATCGGTATCGAATACCCTGTCGAAACCCAAGCGGCGAAGAGCGGCAACCATTTTCCCCGTGACCCGGTTCCCGGGTTCCATCCCGAATTCTTCACCCAAGGCAGCTCTAACAGCAGGAGCCGTTTGTACCACCACGGTTTTCGAAGGATCGGAGAGAGCCCTGATTACGGCAGCAGTATGATCGACTTCGGTTAAAGCGCCGGTTGGGCAAACTGCAACACACTGGCCGCAATAGGTACAAACCGAATGGTCGAGGTTTTCTTCAAAAGCCGGTGAAACCACTGCCATGAAGCCCCGGTTGATGGCCGATAAGGCTCCCACGGTTTGAACCTCGTTGCACATCATCTCGCAACGGCGGCACATGATGCACTTGTCCATATCCCTGATGATGGCCGGCGAAGTGTCTTTCCTGTAAGTCGATTTGGCCCCTTCGTAATGAATTTCCCTGATACCTAAATCGTGGGCCAGGTCCTGTAACTCGCAATTGCCACTTTTGGCACAGGTAAGGCATTCGAACGGGTGGTCGGAAATGATGAGCTCGGTAATGGTTCTGCGGGCATTGATTACCCTCATGTTGTGCGACTTAACTACCATGCCCTGGGTTGCTTCGGTGACGCAGGCAGGGGCCAGGTTTTTGCGGCCCTCGACTTCCACCACGCAGACCCGGCATCCCCCGGGACGGTTTTCGATGTTCATATCATGAAGTTTCATGTGGCACAAGGTGGGGATGTGTATTCCCACCGATCTGGCAGCATCGAGAAGGGTAGTACCCTGGTCAACTTCAACTTCTTTATTATCGATATTCAATTTTATCTTGTCCATAATTCTATAATTTTTAGCCATTAAGCAATCTTAATGGCTTTAAATTTACATTTATCGAAACAAACACCGCATTTGATGCACAACGATTGATCGATATAGTGTGGCATCTTGCGTTCACCCGAAATAGCACCCACCGGGCAATTCCGGAAGCAAAGGGTGCATCCGGTGCACATCTCTTCAATGATTTCATAATGAAGAAGTTCTTTACATTGGCCAGCAGGGCATTTCTTCTCTCTGACATGGGCTTCGTATTCGTCGTAGAAGTTATCCAGGGTAGAAAGAATCGGGTTGGGTGAAGTTTGTCCAAGCCCGCACAGCGAAGTGTCTTTAATTACATGGCTTAACATCCGAAGGCGGTCGAGATCTTTGAGATTTCCATCGCCACGGGTAATTTTTTCAAGGATTTCGAACAAACGTTTATTCCCGATCCGGCAGGGGGTACATTTCCCGCACGATTCGTCGAGCGTAAATTCAAGGTAGAATTTTGCTATCGACACCATGCAGTCGTCCTCATCAAGCACAATCATCCCACCGGAACCCATCATCGATCCCGAGGCAATCAGGTTGTCATAATCGATGGGGGTATCGAGGTGTTTTTCAGTTAAACAACCCCCGGAGGGGCCACCAGTTTGAACTGCCTTGAACTTTTTCCCGTTCTTGATTCCCCCGCCGATATCGAAGATCACTTCGCGAAGGGTGATCCCCATGGGCACTTCAATTAAACCCACGTTGTTAACTTTGCCGGCAAGTGCGAAAACCTTGGTCCCGGGCGACTTTTTTGTCCCGATTTTACTGAACCACTCAGCTCCCTTGTTAATGATTACCGGAATGTTGGCAAAGGTTTCCACATTGTTTACATTGGTCGGTTTCCCGAGATAACCTGAAACCGAAGGGAAGGGCGGTTTAAAAGTAGGTTCACCACGAAGGCCTTCCATCGAATGGATTAGAGCAGTTTCTTCGCCACAAACAAACGCACCGGCACCGTACCGTATTTCAATCGTAAAATTGAATCCAGTTCCCAGGATGTCCTCTCCAAGCAAACCATATTCGGTTGCCTGCTTCAATGCAACTTTTAATCTACTGATTGCTAATGGGTATTCAGCCCTTATATACACCAAACCTTTATCGGCGCCAATACAATATCCGCAAATGGCCATAGCTTCGATCACACTGTGGGGATCGCCTTCGAGGATCGACCGGTCCATGAAAGCACCAGGGTCTCCTTCGTCGGCATTGCAAACCACATATTTTTGTTCATCGACCGATTTGCGGGTAATTTCCCATTTAAGCCCGGTAGGGAATCCACCCCCCCCACGGCCCCGTAGGCCTGAATCTTTTATTATCCGGATAGCCGATTCAGGTGTTTCTTCAGTAAGACAGTGTCCCAGTGCAGCATAGCCATCGCGGGCAATATACTCGTCGATGTTTTCAGGGTTGATAAAACCGCAGTTCCGAAGGGCAACCCGAACTTGCTTTTTATAAAAATCGATGTTTTTACTGCTCGAAACTTTGTACTCGTTCTTGGGGTTAGTGTACAAAAGACGTTGGAGGGGCCGTCCTTTAATGATGTGCTCGGCAACAATTTCTTTTGCATCCGTAGGTTTCACTTCAGTATAGAAAGTATTGTCGGGTAGGATCTTCACGATGGGCCCTTTTTCGCAAAATCCGAAGCAGCCGGTAGTGACAACTTTTACCTCATCGGCTAAATCGTTCTCTTCGAGTTCCTTGTTTAGTTGATCCCTGATTTCATCGGCTTTTGAAGCACGGCAACCCGTGCCCCCGCAAACCAGGATGTTCATTTTGTAATCAGCCATATTTGTTTTGATTCGATAAGTTTCATTCAATCATCAATAGTATGGTAGGTAACCGGGATGATCCCGTCGATCAAATTTCCTTTGATGATGTATTCATCAACAATTTCGCGTGCTTTCTCAGTGCCCACGAATCCAAAAACTACCGGTTTCTGGCCAGGAAGAATAACTTCAACAGTGGGTTCAGCATAACAGTAGCCCATGCAACCAGTTTGGGTAACTATTGAATCAACACTTTTGTAATCCAGTTCATCGATGAGAAACTGCATCGTTTCCTTAGCACCCGAAGCAATCCCGCAAGTGGCCATGGCAACTTTAACCTGCACCACTTTATCGGGGTTCTCACTGCGTTCGCGCAGTTTAATTTTTTCTTCGACTTCGGCCTTAATTTTTTTTAAGTCGGCCAACGATTTGATTTTCATTTCTATATTGATTTAAAATTTTCATGCTTTGGCTTCAATCATCTCCAGATTTTCCACAATCAAGCTTTTCAAGGCTTTCAAGATGTCGGGATGGGAAATGGGTACTGAGCCCAACTCCAGTTTCGCCTCCTCAGTATCCAATTCAAAATCGGAAACTGCAGTACGGTGGTTGTAAATAAAATGAATATCGGGATTAGCACCAATGAGTAAGGTCATGGTTCCGGCAATATCGCCCAAAGGTTGCCTGTCGATATTCGACAGCCCAAAAACAGCAGTAGTTTTACACCCTTTATCTGGTTCTGATTCTATTGAAAACCAGCCTCCTGCCTGTTCTGCATTCTGTTTTAACAGCGATAAGCCCAAACCGACTTTTCGGGTAGTACGGGTTGTAAAAAAGGGATCGGTTACCTGCGCGAGGGTTTCCTGATCCATTCCTTTGCCATCGTCGTTTATAATGATGGTAAGCCGGTTGATTTTTTGCTCCTCCTTTATTTCAATTTCAATACTCCTGGCTTCAGCCCTGATTGAGTTTTGTACAATGTCGAGTATGTGTAGCGAAAGTTCTGTCATTGTTTATTTGAAGGATTTATAGGTTTAATTGTATTTCAATTTCAATTTCAATTTCAATTTCAATTTTAATTTGATAAGCCATAATCAATGGCCATATTTTTCAGTGCTTTTTTTAGACCGGCAAAGTCGGGGTTTTCCATTTCAATTAAACTGAATGCCCTTCCAATCTGCTCGGGATGGTGCGCATCTGAATTTTGCAAAAAAACAGCTCCAATGGGGAATAACCTGCTTTTTCTCCAGATCTCAGGATCGGCACGATTCGATAAGCCAAATGCATCGCAATCAAGGTCAGGGGGAATGAAGCCCAAGTGGCCGATTATCCCGTTCATTTGCCGATCGACATGTGCAGGAATGAACAATCCCCCAAGTTCGTGGGTCAGTTTTTCAACTTCTTGAATTCCAGCCTTTAAAGCTGCGATCAGCAAGTATTCTTCTTCTTCAACTATTTGTTCGTCACGATCGACTACTACCTGATACCCGAAATATTCAGGTTTGTTTTTCACCCGGGTCATATTCTTGTCGATGAATTGCTGAAAGCAGATTAGTTGTTCATTGTTTTCAAAGAGCGCCAATACATGAACTTCTTCCCGGGTTGTAATTTCGGCACCGCAAAGTACGCTGATGCCTTGTTCCATGCCCAATTCCTTTACCAGGGGAGCCTGTTTGGTGCTGTTATGGTCGGTTATCGCGATCAGATCGAGACGAGCCTCCAAAGCAGCCTTAATAATGTTTATTGGACTCATCTCCAGGCTTCCGCAGGGAGAAAGAACGGTGTGGATATGCAGGTCGGTGCGAAAAAAGGGCATGTTTATGTTTTCAATAAATTGAACAGGGCACCAGCCGTTTCAAAAGTAGGCAAAGAAGAACCCAGCAAGGGGATATTCTCTTCCAATGCTTTCGCGATCAGTTCATCGGACGGAATGATCCCCTTAACCAATACAACCCCGGCAAGGTCTTTCAACGAACAAATCGCCAATACATTAATATGGTTCTGCAGGGTGATCCAAAGTTGGCCTTCCCTGGCATGGCCCATTACATCGCTCAACAAATCGGATACATACCCTCCAATAATTTCATTATCAAGGCCATTTCCGGCATAAATGGTCAGTTTGGCCTGTTCAAGCAATTCAATAACCTTCATTTTTTGCTCCTTTTTTTGTACAATCGGGATCGAACCTACCGACCCCCCATTTATGTTCCATTTTTTCGAATGCTTTGGCCGGGCTAATTTTTCCATCTTTTTGCCAAAGTTGTTCGATGAAAATGCAATCCGACATTCGGGCCTGGCCATTCACCATATCTTCGGCCAGGGCCATGCAGGTAGGGGCCCCGCAAGCCCCGCAATCGATACCCGGCAGGTGGCACATGATGCTTCTGGCCCTTTGCATCCGACCTATGGCCCTGGTAGTATCAGCGCCAAATTTGAGGATCATACGGGGCTTGATTTCGTCGGTGATCATTTTTTTTGCAAGATCCTGAAAGTCAGGTTCTCCTTCCATCTGCATCGTTTTTTCAGTTGAAGGATATAACTTTCCCCGTTTCTTAAGCCGTTCAACAGTAAGAAAGCGGTTTTGCGACAACAACATCCCCCCGGCGCAGCTTCGGTCGCACGTTCTCAGTTCAACGTAGTCGATATCGGTAATTTCTTCATTTTCAATTTTTTCGAGGAAGCGGATCACATTTTGTGTGCCGTCGACTGCGATGGTTCGGGCAGTTTGCCACCAGGTTTCTCCGTGGGTTAAGCTCCATTGAATCCCTTCTTTTGTAATTCCTTTTCGAAAAGAAGAACTGTCGAGGGGTTTTACGTTTTCGGCCACGGCCATAATTTTATTATACAGTTGTTTCGAGTTGATGACCCCATCAACAATCGATTCTTTTTCGCCGGTAGGGCTTTTAACAGCTGCAATTTTTGCCACGCATGGGGTAACATAAAACATCCCGACTTTTTCGCGGGAAATACCCTGCAACTCAAACATTTCTAAAATATGATGGGCCACCAGGTCGTGGGGTGCTTTCATCCTGATGATATTTTTTGCCAATGAAGGGTATCGTACTTGTATAATTCTCACTGCAGCAGGGCAGAAAGACGAAAGCAAGGGCATTTCTTCCTTGTTCTCTTTACTGTTTTTGCGGATGATGTTTTGCAATACACTGATGGGCTGTTCTACTTCATAGGCATGAGTGAATCCCAGTTCGAACAAGGAAGCGTAAATTTTGTCTTCGGTGATCCTTTCGGGAAACTGGCCGATGAACACCGAGGGGAACAAAGCCACTCGGTAAGGATAGTTTCTGATCAGGTCGAGGTCGTCGTGTTCGATTTTAATGGCTTTTTGGGGGCAGGAACGCATGCATTCACCACAATCGACACAACGTTCCTCCCGGATAATCACCTTGCTATCGACAATACGGATGGCCTCGGTGGGGCAAATTTTCAAACAATGGGTGCACCTGATACAGATATCATGATCGATGTACAGCGCATGATGGAAGATTTCATTCGTTTCCATGGTTCAAGTATTTAATTAGCCTCAGGGTGGTACCTTTTCCAAGTGCCGATTCAAGGACCATTTCATCGGTATTTTTTTTGATGTTCGACAAGCCCATTCCTGCCCCAAACCCCATTTCCCTTACTTTTTGAGAGGCAGTGGAAAAACCTTCCTGCATGGCGAGTTCAATATTTTCTATTCCCGGTCCCTGGTCGGTAAGCACCATCAGCACTTTTTCAGGATCGATGGTAATGGCGGCTTCTCCCTGAAAGGCATGGGCTACAATATTGACTTCTGCTTCGTAAAGCGCCACCACGATTTTCTTGATCAGGCCTTGTTCAATATTAAGTTGTTTCAACATTTTTTTTACCTGGCTGGATGCATATCCGGCTCTTGTAAAATTACCTCCTTCAACTTCGAAGCGCAACTGGATCATGCCTTTTTAATAAACTGGTTTTAAACCGTTGCTGTATAAGATCCCGCTTGTTTTGAACAGCGAATAATCTGTTTCAAGGATTACCATTCCCAGCTCCTGAGCCAGTTTAATCATTTCGGGACTCGCCCGTTTTTTTCTGACGAAAAGGATGCAGTGAATGTCTGCCATTTCTGCGGTCCTGATGGTTTGTAAATTGGCCAAACCGGTAATCAAGATCAATTTATCGGTTTCTAAGGTGAGCACATCGCTCATCAAATCGGAACTAAAGCCGCTGTCGACATGTATTCCTTCGATGTTCCCGCAAATTAATCGTGCAGCTACCAATTCAATAACTTCTCTTAAATCAAGTGTTCGGCTGTGTTGCATGGTTTAAACTGTGTTTCCTGCAATAAGATTACAAATATGCAAATAAGCCTTCGGATGAAAAAAAATAAAGGATGAAATAAAAACCGATGGGGATAATTTAAAAAGAGTATCGATAAGTTAAAGCGAATGTGTTTTCAAAATAGGGGTAAATTGAAATGCAATCACTATATTTATTTCATTTTTAAAAGACTTGATATCCATACAAATCATGAATATGATGAATCAACCAGGAAATCCCGATCCGTTGCACTTCAACAATACCCTTCATACTGAAGTACTCGAAATTTTGCCATTTCCTGTTTATTACAGAGATATCGATGGGAAATTTTTATTTTGTAACCATGCCTTCCATCGATTTCTGTTAAGCAAAAATGGGAACATAAGCGGCAAAATCTTTACTGATTTATTATCGGTTGAACAGGCAGAAGTACTCTCGCGGCGCGATAAAGAGATCGTTGAAACGGGGCATGATCAGCATTTTGAAACCACCTTGCAATTTGCTAACAATGAGGTTCATGAGGTAATCATCCATAAAATAGCCCTTTCTGACCCCGCCGGAAAAACCCAAGGCATTGTCGGCACGATAATCGATATCAGTGAACGGAAAAAAATTGAAGAAAAACTGCACCATGCTGAAGAAGAAAAGAAAATTTCCGCCACTTTACTTCAAAAAATCAGGGCCGGCATTGTGATCGTCGACCACGAGTTAAAGATCATCGACAGCAACCTTGTTTTTGCCAGGATGTTTGGCGAGGAAAACGAGGAACTTTTCGAAACCATTCCCGGGTTAAAAGGGGCAGAACTCGACATGTTAGTGCCTGAAACCATTAGCAAAATGTTTAAAGCCATTATCGAAACCGGTGAAAGCAGGCTGGAACGTGACATTAAATACCAGAATAAACTGCTTTCAATCGGGATTATGACCATCCACAAACACAAAATTGTTGGGGCTATTATCCGCGACATGTCGGCACCCATGCTCGAACGAGCTGAAATCATCGAAAGGGCCCGGCAAGTCAACCGGAAAAACATGAAAACCGTGCAACAAATTGCTTATTTGTTGGGCGAAAATGCTGCCCAAACCGAGGAGTTGCTCAATTCAATCATCGAATCTCAGAAATACGAAGTTGACGAAAACGAATAGCTTGCCATGCAGAACTACCACACTGAAATAGAGGTACAACAGCTTTTCCCAAAAGGGCAGGAGGTATGTGGCGATGTGTTCATTTCTCGTCTGATCAAAGAAGAAGGCCGAACCGTGCTTGTATTATCCGACGGGGTAGGACACGGGATCAAAGCGAGTGTGCTGGCAACACTGACAGCCACTATGGCATTGAATTACACTAAGTTTCATACAAAACCCGAGATCGCGGCCCAGATTATCATGGATGTTCTGCCGGGTTCAGAGGCCAAACCCAACTATGCAACTTTTACCGTAATCGAGATCGAGAGAGATGGAAAAATCAGGATCATAAATTACGACAATCCTCCTGTCATTATTTTACGGGGAAGCCAACGCTTTCGACCGGAAAATATCTACGAACTCATGGTGAAAGGGGTTAATAATCAAGGCAAAATATTGAGGTGTCAGGAGTTTTTTGCTAAAAAGGAAGACCGGATCATCTTCTTTACCGATGGAATTACCCAATCAGGGATCGACGATTTACGCTTCAACATGGGGTGGGGGCATGCTGCAGTTTTCGATTATGTAGTCAAACAAATTGAAAACCAACCATATATATCGGCTGGAAAATTGGCAAGAAAAATCCTGAACCGGGCGCTAACCAACGACAATAACAAGCTGAAAGACGATGCCAGTTGCGGAGTGGTGTACCTAAGAGAACCCCGGGAGGTTATGCTGATTACCGGGCCTCCTTTTTATAAAGCCAAAGACACAGGCTATGTCGAGAAGGTCCGGAATTTTTCGGGTGAAAAAATTGTGTGCGGGGGAACTACTGCCGAGATCCTTGCCCGTGAGATGAATCTCAAACTTGAAATGGTACAACGCCATAAAGATCCTACTTTGCCCCCAATCTCCATTCTTGAAGGTTTCGATCTGGTAACCGAGGGGGTACTTACCATGACCAAAGTGGAAGAAATACTTGAAAATTTTCAAAGTGAAACGCGCTTGTTTGGGTCTCCAGCCGAAGAAATTGTGAAACGCCTGCTGGCCCACGACATCATCCACATCATTGTGGGTACCCGGATCAACTGGGCGCATCAGGATCCTGACCAACCTTTTGAAATCGAAATTCGGAAAACCGTGGTCAAAAGAATAGTTAAATTGTTGGAAGAGAAGTTTTTCAAAAAAGTAAATGTTGATTACCTATAAAAATTAACTGCTATGTTTAAAATCTTAGTTCACCTAGCCGACGGATTTGAAGAAATGGAAGCGGTCATCCCGATCGACGTATGGCGCCGGGCAGGCTATTCCGTTCGGAGCGTTTCGGTTACCGGACAACTGAAAGTAACTGGTTCGCACCACATTTCACTTTTAGCCGACCAGCTTTTTGAAGACACCCATTACGATGAGGCCGATCTGATCTTCCTTCCAGGGGGTATTCCCGGGGCAAACGAACTCGACCGGCACCCGGGCCTGTCATTTCAAATCAACCAATTTTTTTTACAGGAAAAATACCTTGTTGCAATCTGCGCCGCACCTCTTGTACTGGGTCATAAAGGTTTACTGAAGGGAAGAAGGGCAACTTGTTTCCCTGGCTTTGAAAAAGAGTTGACCGGTGCTGACATCAGTTCCATGCCGGTTGTTACCGACGGCAAAATCATCACCGGGAAAGGGGCAGGGGCCGCAATGGCATTGGCGCTCGAGGTCATTGCCGAATTAAGCGGTCAGCAAGCTGCCAACGAACTCTCGGCGAAAATGCAGGTTTCCTGACAAGCAAAGGCCGTAATTGTTAAAAGCTATCGCTGTTGTTGATCGCGATTTTGGAGTTTTTCCATGTCTTTAAGGTGCAAATCCAAAGCCCTTACCGAAATGATGATTTCATACACCGAATAGGCGAGGGAAATAATCAGCAGCAATAAGCCCAAACCAAACGACCAACTAGCCAATTGAAAAAGGCTGATGTAAATCAGGAACATCGATACTACGCAAAAAAGCAGGCTCATTACCCCCAAAACCTGCATGGTGCGGGTAAGGTACATCCGGGTACGCAGGTTCCTGATCTGGGCTAAAAGTACGGTATCGGGATTATTAATAAATTTTTCATACAGGTTCCTTACCAATTGGGCATAGCCCAGGAAACGGTTGGTGTAGGCCAGTAAAATTAACGAAACAGCTGAAAATAATAGCGTTGGCGTTGTTAATGTCAGTTTTTCCATAATCGTATTTTTTGAATAATGAGTACTGTATGAATTAACATTTTATTATCTGTTCGGGTTTAAAGATAAGATTTGTATGGTCTCAAAGTAGGAAGAACGCAAATAAATTACTTTTGCACGTTTAAAATAAAAGAGACATGAAACGAACGAAAATAATAGCCACCTTATCCGACTACAAAAGTACACGCGAGTACATCAGTGCTTTATATGAAGCTGGTGTTAACGTAATTAGGCTTAACACGGCTCATATCGACCGCGAAGCAGCAACGAAAATGATCAGCGATATCCGATCAGTGTCCGATAAAATTGCCATCCTTATCGATACAAAAGGGCCTGAAGTTAGAACTACAGCAGTCGACAAGTCCCTGGAAGTAAACTATGGCGATAAGTTAAAGGTAACTGGAAACCTTAGTTTGCCCGATTCCTTGAAAGTGAATTATAACGAATTCGTTTCTGAAATCCCGGTTGGTGCCAAACTCCTGATCGACGATGGGGAAATTGAACTGGAAGTCAAATCGAAAGATGCTGATTTTCTATATACCGAAGTGACCAACAGTGGCTTAATTAAGAACAGGAAAAGTATTAATATTCCCGGGATTAGCATCAAGTTGCCTTCCCTCACTCCCAAGGACATTGATTTTATTTATTTTGCAATCGAAAACCGCATCGAATTCATCGCACATTCTTTTGTCAGAAATAAACAGGATGTTCTTGATATTCAACAAATATTGGATGAACACAAGAGCCCTATCCGGATCATTGCAAAAATTGAGAATCAGGAAGGGGTCGACAAAATCGATGAGATTCTCGACCATGCCTACGGGGTAATGATCGCACGCGGAGACTTGGGAATTGAAATCCCGGCTGAGAAAATCCCTTCTGTTTCACGCTTGCTGGTCAAAAAATGCATCGCGAAGAAACGCCCGGTGATCATGGCCACACAAATGCTCCATACCATGATCGACCATCCAAGGCCAACCCGTGCCGAGGTGAGCGATATTGCCAACGCGGTGTACAACCGCTGCGATGCCATGATGCTGAGCGGCGAAACGGCCTATGGCCCCTATGGGGTTGAAGCAGTAAAACTGATGGCCAGGGTAGCTGTTGAAGTGGAATTGGCTAAAGACAAACGAAACGACATCGTCCCTCCCATCGATTTCAATAAATCGGCTTTACTGGCACAAATGGCCATAAAAGCAGGCAAGGAATTGAATGTCAATGCCATCGTTACCGATACCTTGTCGGGACACAATGCACGGTATCTATCTGCATTCAGAGGGCCCAAACCGGTTTTTGCCAAATGCTACCGCCCCAGGGTCATGCGCGAATTAGCCCTGAGCTATGGCGTTTACCCTTCGTTGATAGAACCGGAACCCAACCGCGACAAAACAATACAATCGGCATTACAGAGCCTTGTAAAAGAAAACAGTATCGGGATAGACGATAGTGTAGTTTACGTGGGAAGCAGTTTTGGAATTCGCGGACAGGCTTCGTTTATCGAAGTGCTCAATGTGAA
>CAZSIK010000096.1:10221-13090 GCA_964606515.1 uncultured Prolixibacteraceae bacterium | reverse complement strand
ACCTTTATTTTGGTTTGAAATACATATTTTAATCGAATAAATACTTATTGAATATGAAAAACACAGTACTCATTTTATCGCTATTTTTCCTGATTGGGTTTAGCCTCACATCGAACGGGCAAAGCCGGAAGGAGAAGAAAATTGCCGGGTATGTCGACGAGAATTACGAAGTCGAATGCCTGGGAACCGGAAGCCAGGGAACCCAGCTGATCAAAATCTGGGGTTATGGAAAAAAGCCGGAAGATGCAGTAATACAGGCAAAAAGAAATGCCGTTCATGCTGTGATCTTCAAAGGGATTTTGGCCGGACAGGGTTGCATGAAAAGACCCTTGATTACCGAACCGGGTGCAGAAGAAGCCAATGCTGACTATTTCAAGGAGTTCTTTTCACCAGCCGGAAGGTACCTGAACTTTGTTTCCCTATCGGGCGAAGGTGTTCAGGAACGCATTAAAATCGACAGTAAAACCTACAAGGTTGCCATCAACGTATCGGTCGCCCATTCAGCCCTGCGACAGGAGCTCGAATCGGCCGGGGTATTGAAAAAACTAGGTTCAGGATTTTAAAACTTAACAACATGAAGGGAAAATTATTGATTTCAGTAGCCGCTGTCGGGTTCTTCTTCTGTCTTGCCTTTACGGTGAGCGCGCAGAAAAATAAAAACCTGGCTAGCTACCACGCCCATAAAACCGAGTGCATGGGAGTAGAAATGGATGGATCGCAAACCGTTAAAGCCTGGGGAACAGGCCGTAACCGCTTCGATGCCGTAGCACAGGCCAAGAAAACCGCCGTGCGCGACGTGCTCTTCAATGGGATCACCTCGGGGCGTCAGGAATGCCAGGTGCGCCCTGTACTGGGCGAGGTGAATGTGCTTGAGAAAAACGAAGCTTACTTCAACAAGTTTTTTGCCGACGGCGGCGATTTCAAAGACTTCATCTCGTTGAAAGATGAACGGATCGAACACAAGATCCTGCGCGACAAACAAAAAGCGGGCGACCAGGTTACCCGCAGCGTAATTGCCAGGGTCGACCGGCCCGGGCTGATCGAAAGAATGAAACAAGACGGAATTTTAAAATAATGATTATGAGGAATATCTTACATAAAATAATCCTGGTGACCTTATTGGTATTGCCGGGATTGATGGCCTTCAGCCAGGCAAAGAAACCCACCATCATGATCGTGCCCAGCGATGTGTGGTGCAACAAGAACGGTTACATGATGACCTTCGACAACCAGGGGTATTCCCAGAAATTCCCCGATTACAAGATGGCTTTTCAGGAAAACTCCGATCTGTTGCTGGTAATCAGCAAGATCAATGAGCTGATGGCCGAACGCGATTTTCCGCTGAAAAACCTCGAATCGGTGCTGAAAACCCTGGCCAACGAATCGGCCGAGGATGCCATGATGACCAGTAAAAGCGGTGCCGATGCCGTGGAAACACCCATCGATAAACTGCGGAAAACTGCTAAAGCCGATATCTGGATCCAGCTTACCTGGACCATCAACAATACCGGACCCAAAAAGTCGATTACTTTTAACCTACAGGGGCTCGATGCTTACAGCGATAAACAGATAGCGGGAGCTTCAGGTACCGGAGCGCAATCGTTTAGCACCGAACTGCCGGTGTTGCTTGAGGAGGCGGTGCTTACCCATCTCGATAATTTTAACGCTCAATTGCAGAAACATTTCGACGACCTTTTTGCCAACGGACGCGAAATTGTCTTCAGAGTTAAGCTTTGGGGAAGCTACGACGGCGACCTTGAATCGGAATTCGAAGGCGACGAGCTGGGCGAAATCATCGAAAAATGGGTGTACGATAATACCGTACAACACCGGTTCAGCACCACCGATGCCACCGAAAGCATGATGCTTTTCGAACAGGTACGCATACCGCTTTACAATGCCAATGGCATGGCCACCGATGCACGTGCCTGGGGACAGGAGCTGCGGAAATACCTTAAATCGAAATACGCGGTCGAAAGCAAAGTGATGACAAAAGGCCTTGGCGGGGTAACCCTTGTTGTGGGCGAGAAATAAACCTTTAACTTTAATGCTATGAAGATCATACAGATATTAGTAATTGTGGTGCTTTCTCTTCTGGTTTCCACATTTTCGATGGCCCAGAACGACATAGGCAAAATGAACGACCTGGGGCGCATTGCCCTGAACCCATATGTACCCGAGATGGACGAAGCCCTTCCTTCAGGTACCCGGGTCAACCTCGAAAATAAGCTGGGCCAGATTGCTACCCGTTACGGGATGGGTGCCAGCGAACTGATGCCCCGCTTCATCATCAGCGCCAACGTGGTGCTTCAATCGAAGGAAGTTACCTCGACCGCACCTCCTATGGTGGCCATGGTTAACGATGTAACCCTGTATATTGGCGACGGTTTTGAAGGAAAAATTTTTGCCAGCACCAATGTAAGTGTCAAAGGGGTTGGCGATAACGAAACCAAGGCTTATTCAGCAGCGTTGAAGGGCCTGAACCCGTCAAACAAGGAGATTGAACGCTTCATGGAAGAAGGCAAGCGCAAAATTATTGCTTATTACAATTCACGTTGCGATTTTATCATTAAGGAAGCCCAGACACTTGAAAAACAGAACCGGTTTGATGAAGCCATTTACCTGCTGATGGGTATCCCCGATGTATGTGCCGAATGCTATAATAAAGCACTTGATGCTACCGGCCCGATCTTCCAAAGCAAGATCGACTGGGAATGCAAGGACAAAATGTCGAAGGCAAAGAGTGTTTGGAGCGCCGGCTTAAACTATGCCGCTGCCAACGATGCCGCATCGATTCTGATGACCATCGACCCCGAAGCCTCCTGTTTCAAGGAAGTAACGCCGTTTGCCAACGAGATCGCTAAAAGGG
>CAZSIK010000096.1:4831-10211 GCA_964606515.1 uncultured Prolixibacteraceae bacterium | reverse complement strand
CGGTCGGGAATGGGATTTCAAACTCCAGAAGGAGATTGGCCTCGAACGCGACCGCATCAAGGCTTACCGCGATGTAGGTGTAGCTTATGGCACCAACCAACCCCGCAACATTACCTACAAGAGCTTGTGGTAAAACCGGGAATTAATTTATAAGCTGAAAAGGGCTTGCTTAATCTATTTTTTGGGTATGCTCTTTTATCATAGTCTGTATTTGCAAAAACCTGCAATTAACGTAGTGATCAGCAAGTACAGACTATTTTTTTTTGCGTTTTTCTATAATGCTCCTAATATTTAGTGAGTTGGAATTGAAGATCAACTAGTGATAAAGGAAGCAATGCGTAATTTGTATTAATAATACAAGATAATTTGTATTATAAATACAAATTAGTATCTTTGTTGAAAAAGGCTACAAAATGCTAACAAAAGATACCATAATAGAAGTCATGGCCAATCAGTTAAAGGTTTTTTATAATGAAAAACCCATTGAGAGACAGATCGAACTTCCTTCAAAAACAAACCGGGTTCTTGTAATATCGGGAATCAGGCGTTGTGGTAAATCAACATTAGTAAAACAGAAATACTTAGACGAAAACAATGCCTTGTACATAAATTTTGAAGATCCCAGATTGGTTGGATTTGATTTAAATGACTTCAACCGATTAGAGAGTATACTTTCTGAACAAGACAAAAGATGGTTATTGTTGGATGAAGTCCAAGTGATCGATAAATGGGAACTTTATGTGCGATCGGCTCACGAGAGGAAGATAAATGTGGTAATTACCGGCTCTAACGCCAGTTTATTGAGCAAGGAATTGGGCACAAAACTTACAGGCAGGTATCAACAAAAAGAATTATTCCCATTTAACTATAATGAGTTTCTGAGGTTCAAAAAGAAAGAAGCTTCTCTTGATAGTTACTCGGAATATTTTGAGCTGGGGGGATTTCCTGAGTTTCTTGAAGAATCTGACCCTGATTATCATCGTACTTTATTGAGGGATATTATAATCAGGGATATAGCTGTAAGAAGAAACTTACAAAACGAAAACCAGCTTCTCCGATTGGCCGTTCATCTTTTAACAAACATAGGGAAAGAGTTTAGCTACAACAAACTGTCGAAAATGCTTGAAATAAAGTCGGTAAGAACAGTTATTGATTATTGTGATTACCTTGCCGAAAGCTATTTGGTTGATTTAATCCCAATGTTCTCGTGGTCGGCAAGCAAACAAATTGCCAATGCTAAAAAAGTATATGCCGTTGATGCAGCTTTTGCTGTTTCGAATAGTTTATCGTTTAGTAAAGACTTGGGCAGGCGGCTTGAAAACATGGTTTATAATAAATTAAGGACAAGTGGCAACAAGGTTTTTTATTATAGGGACAATGAATTGGAATGCGATTTTGTTGTAGTAAATGATGAAGTAAAATCGGTTATTCAAGTTTGTTGGGATATTAATATCGATAATATCGACAGGGAATTAAAAGGACTAAAATCCGCAAAGGAAGTGACAGGAGCTAGAGAAGGGCTTGTTATAACCTTTAATCAAGCCGACAATATTGATGGCATAGAATTGATCCCTGCCTGGAAGTGGATGTTAGACTAATTAATTGTATTGACCTCGGTTGCTAAAAAACGTTTTACCAATTGCTTGTTATAGCCAAGGTAAAAACATTGTGAGAGTATGTTTTTAAAAAAAAGGAAATTAACTACCTTTGTTTTATGAGAGCGATGAAAGACATTGAAACAAAGATTAACCAATTGACACCTGGTTTAATTGGAGAACTTGACAATTATTTGGATTATCTGATTAATAAACAAGTTGTTCGAAAGCCAAGAAAATTAAGCCAAGATTGGGCAGGAGGTTTGAAAGATATCAAACTTTCCTCCGTTGAACTTCAAAAAAAAGCACTTGATTGGAGACAAAAGTAAGATATCTTGTTGACACAAATGTTTGGTTAGAGCGCCTGCTTGACCAAGACAAATCGGATGTAGCACAGATATTCTTTGATTCTATCTCTACTTCCAATATTTTCGTAAGTGATTTTGCAATTCATTCGATTTGTGTAATATTATCGAGATTAAACAAATTCGATGTATTAAGCAAGTTTATAAATGATTTGTTTACAGATGGTCTGATTGAACAATTATCTCTTGATGCCTCAGATTTGCTTGATGTTATTGATAATATAAAAAGATTTAATATAGACTTCGACGACTCATATCAATATACTGTAGCCCGGAAATATGATTTAATTATTGTGACTTTCGATAAAGATTTTAATGTTAGAGGTATCAATAAAAAATCACCAGAAGAGGTTATAAATGCTAAATAGCCATGGGTCATAATATGGAATGACAACGACTTCGACAACCAGACCCGTTACGACCGTTCGCTAAAACAGTTCAAGTTCGGGATCTTCCCCTTAATCCCTTCTGTATTGTACAAGCTCTTTTTCGTATCTACAAAATCAAAACACCCAAACCACCCAAAAAGAAAAGGAAAAACAGGTGCATGTATTTCTGGAAGAATTGAAAACTTATTATTCCCCTTTGAAAAAGTATTAATAAGCAAATGTATTTTAAAAAAATATTTGCTTATGTTTCTTTTTTTTTAAATTTGTAACAAAAAAATATTAATAAACTAACACTACTAAAATGTCATTGATTTTATTGGATTTATAATAGCTCAACACTCATGAAATTTTATTAAAAATAAAAAAGGCAACACAGCCCTTGAAAGATTGTGTTGCCAGGATAGATTAATTATTCATTAACCCGGGCTGGGCAGTTACAGCTACCCCGCCCACAAAATTAACAATTATGAGAAAAATTAGTTTGATTTTTGTGGCAATTACAGGGCTTGGGCTCCTTTTTTCTTGCCAACAGAGTGAGTTGATAGAACCAGAAGTCCTTACAAACCAAAAAGATGTTTATGTAGAAAATGGGTATCTGGTGTTTAAAAATCTGCAATCAGCCGATAGTGTTTTAAAAGAAGTTTACCAGATGGACGAATTCAACTTCAGTGCATGGGAAAAATCGATTGGATTTCAATCAGCCCGCTCTTTGATACAAGAATTGTACGAACAAAGTAAAATGCTTAATTCAAAGGATGAACTAGAAAAATTTTTAGCTAAAAACCAGAAATATTTAATTTTAAGTAAAATCGATACAACATCAAATATTTCAGTTGTATTTGAATCTGAACGATGGAATCCAATCATCAATCGGGAAGGTATTGTAAAAGTTGGAAAAAGTTTGATTATTTTTGATTCCGGGAAGACAATCTCTATTTTAGATGGAGATATAAAAAAAATTGGACTTGCACGAAATTCTGAAATAAGTTTAGATAAGGAAAATATCTTCATTAGTAAAGTACAACCCATGCTTAAGGGTGCACCAATTTGTCAAGATTTTACACATAGCACTTTATATGGATGGCCCGATTACAAATCTAATTCTAAAGGCATAAGAACTAGATTTGAGTGCCGTCAGATGGCTTTATATACAGGAGACACAATAAATAATAATACCCACAAGTTCGATTTAGTCACAGAATATTATGTATGGCAAAAAGGTTTGAAGTATTATCTTTGGAATTGGTGGGGAACTCAAGTAAAATTTGGAATGAGAAATGTAAGGGCATTTTCTTCAATGGGTGGATATGCTTATTATAATGATGAATTTAAAACTACTAATTCCGAGACTTCTATGTATTTTTGTTTTTACCATACCATGGAAAAATGGTTGTGGGTAGGAGATGGTTTTCCACCTTCAACAGATTCACCAATTGATACTGAAATAAAAATACAATTTGAACAGTGGACTGATGATCTAAACAAATGGATTTATACTGTAAATGGTGAAGATTATATATATCCAAGTAACTGGAATTGGTGGATGTATTTAAATATTTTTGAAGTTGGAACCATTATGAATCCAAGCTATATTCAGTATGATGGATTGCATGGAGGACCAAATTGAAAATGATCTATAAAATTTTAAATAAGTGAGTGGAATAACCACTCACTTATTTAAATAATTATTGATTATAAAACGAAAATGTTTGAAGAAAAACACTTAAAAGAATGAACAAACCACATGTGAGCTCCATACGAACGAAATCTTTAAAAAAATCAATCCAAAAGATACTCAGAATGTTATAAGTTTTATACTAATGAAATACAAATTATTAATACTACTTTTTGCGCTTAGCTTTAGTGCTTTTGCTCAGCAAAGCAAATATGGAATTGTATTGGGCAGCAATCTTTCGCGCAACAGTCATCAAGCCATGAACGGATTTACTTATTACGAGAACAGCCATCAATACATTTGGGGTTTGCCCATGATTGGGGGATACTTAAATTATTCGCCCAGGAAATGGCTTGGGATAGATGCCTCTTTTCTTTACAATCCCCAAGGGACAAAATATATGTATTACGAATCTGGGAATAATCAGTCTGGATGGGGCTCGGCAATGAAATACCAGACCGACAAGTTGCATTACCTTTCACTTCCTGTTACAATTGAACTATTCCCTAATTGGCGGTTTCATCCTCTGGGAGGGCTTGAAGCTTCCTATCTGTTGAACAAAACCGGTTATGAAACAGATCCAGCAATGAAAACCTCAAAATTCGATATTGCTTATCTGTATGGGATTGGCATCTCGATTTGGAATTTAAAAATCGACCTTACCTGCTCAAAAGCCATAACCCCCTGGAGAAAATATAATTTTTACATTGAAGGACAGGGAATTGCCTACCATAACGAGTCGTTCCGATTGAACGTAAAAGTTCCGCTTTATTTGAACAAGACAAAACATGAAAAAAATTAATCCCTTGAATTTTTTCTTTTTATCCTGGTTTCGATTGCACATGAAGATGGCGGTTGTTTTACTGGTACTGTCAATGTCGGGATGTCAAAGGGAATTTGAGATTGATGCTCCGGTGCAAGAACAAATGGTGATCATGAATGGAGTGCTGATTGCCGACAGTCTGCCGGTTGTGGTCCGCTTATCCTGGTCGCAGGAGGTTAGACCTGGCGATACCACCTATCCTGATATAACTGATGCAACAGTAAGCTTTTTTGAAAACAACCGGTTCATCGATACCCTTCAAACGCAGGGAGATGGAAGCTACCTTTGCCTTTATGCCCCGAAACCCGATTCGCTTTACAGGGTCGAAGCCCGGGTTGGCAATAGGCTGATTTGGGGCGAAACCACCATTCCAAAGCCAGTACCGGTGAAGGAAATCAGCACCGATTCAATCAAGCTATTGTTTAACCAGTTTAGTTGCAGATGCTTTGTTACCTTATCCGATGTGGCAGAACAGGATGATACCTATTGGTTTTGGGCAGTGATAAAAAATCCTGTCAGCGATGAGCAGAGTC
>CAZSIK010000096.1:0-4821 GCA_964606515.1 uncultured Prolixibacteraceae bacterium | reverse complement strand
TTAATCAGTTGTTCGAGCAACTCCTGTTTCCCGCTGATTTGTTCCGGTTCGCCTTATTTCGATGACTTTGCTAAAGCTGGAAATATGTCGAAGAGTTTTCTTTACCAAAGCAACTATGGTTTTATGGCCCGACTTCCTGATGATAATTTTAACGGACAGCACTATACTTTCGATATTGCTCCTTATATGGTTAAAGAATATACCTTGTACATCAACCTGTTCGATTCTCATTACGACAAGTACCTGAAATCGTTTCTCGAATACACCGATTTTATTTACAACACTGAAGAATATCCGATATTTTTCCAACCCTCCTTTGTGTATTCCAACATCCAAAACGGCCAGGGCATACTGGGATCTTATTCAAGTTGGTCGTTCAAAGCAAGGTTATAATAAGTTATCAATGAAATATTCAGCATATTTAACATTTATGTTTGTCTATTCCAATGTGCATAACGGTACAGGTATACTGGGTTCTTACTCAACTTATTCGCTACAATATGAGATCAAAGGTAAATTTTAAGATACTGCTTTTGTTTTTCCTTTTTATACATGCCTGTTTATTTTTACAAGCACAAGTGGCTTTTTCAGGTTACATTACCGATGCCGAAACGGGTGAACCCCTGATCGGGGCGACCCTCTACTGCACCCAAACCGAAAAGGGGACTTTCGCCAACCGCTACGGCTTTTTCAGTTTCTCGTTGCCCGACAGCAACTGCGTTGTACAGGCCAGCTTTGTGGGGTATCAAACCGAAACCATCAAGGTCAAAGCGGCAGAGGGAGGACTGATGCGTATCGGGTTAAAAACCAACAACCTGGTCGAAGAGGTGAGCGTGCAGGCCACCCGAAACGAACAGCAGTTGCGTAATCCCGAAATGGGGCTCAACCGGCTTAACGCAAAACAGATCGAAACCATGCCGGTGTTCCTGGGCGAAAGCGATGTGCTCAAAGCAGTACAGATGCTCCCCGGGGTGAGTCAGGGGGGCGAGGGTACTTCGGGCATCAGCGTAAGGGGTGGCAGTCCCGACCAAACCCTGATCCTGCTCGACGATGTGCCGGTGTACAACGTGAACCACCTCTTTGGCTACTTTTCGGTCTTCAACAGCCAGGCCATCCACGATGTGACCCTGTTGAAGGGGATGGTACCGGCCCGTTACGGGGGGCGCCTCTCGTCGGTGCTCGACATCAGCATGAAGGAGGGGAACAACCAGCAGTTTAAAGCCACCGCCAGCATCGGCACACTGGCCGCCAAGGGAACCATCGAAGGGCCCATTGTCAAGGGCCGGGGATCGTACATGCTTTCGGTCCGCAAAACCTGGCCCGATCTGCCTGTGCGGCTCTATTACCATTATGCCGAACCCAGCTGGCGTGTACTGTACGGTTTCTACGACCTCAACGGAAAAGTCAACTGGCGCTTCTCGGAGAACGACCGGGTTTACCTCAGTTTTTATTCGGGTCTCGACGGCTTTTCCAACTCGGCCAACTACCGCGAGGAGACCACCAAAAGCCTGTATACCTTCGAGTGGGGCAACTACACCACCTCGCTCAGGTGGAACCACGTGTTCAACCCACGGCTGTTCTCGAACTTTACTGCCTACTATAGCCGGTACAGTTACTCGAACGAAAACCGGATCGATCCCAAAAAACCCGATGAAAACGAGCAGTCGTGGCACGAGAAATACACCTCGACCCTCGAAGACTTTTGTTTGAAAGGCGACTTCGACTACCGCCCCGACAGCCGCAATACCTTGCGCTTGGGTTTCAGCCTGTCGCACAAAACGTTCCAACCCGAAATTGCCACCTACAACATCGGCAGCGCCGATACCACCCTGCGTTCCGAAGAGACCAGCAGCGGGCAAACCGCCGAATTATATGCCGAGAACAGCTTCGACATCGGTTCGCAAATAAAGGTCAACCTGGGTTTGCGGGGCAGCTTTTTCTACGACGGGCAAAAGGTGAACCCTTACCTGATGCCCCGCGTTTCACTGGCCTGGAAACCCTACGATAGAATGTCGTTTAAAGCCGGTTACTCGCGCATGGTGCAGCATGTGCACCAGCTCACCAACTCGTCGCTCTCGTTCCCCACCGATCTTTGGGTCACCTCGACCCCCGATGTTCCTTCGTCGCAGGCCCATCTTTTCTCGCTCGGCTGCTATTACATTCCGAACGAGCGGTACAGTTTTTCGGCCGAAGCCTACTATTCAGCTATGAAAAATGTGATCAGCTACTACCCCGGAACCGATTACCTTTCGGCCAAAGAGAAGAGCTGGCAGGATATCATCATGCAGGGTAACGGGCGTGCTTTTGGCATTGAGCTGATGGCCGAGAAGAAAAGCGGACAATTGACCGGTTTTGTAAACTACACCTGGTCGCGTTCGCTCCGTTCGTATGGCGAGATATTCGATTGGGACTATTTTGCTTACGAATACGACCGGCCCCACAAGTTGTCGGCCTTGGCCAATTTTGCTTTTCGGCACAAAGCGGGCGAGAAGTACCACAAAAGCCTTTCGGCTTCATTCACTTTCAGCAGCGGGAGGTTGATTTCGCTGGCTACGGCACAGTATCAGGCTTTGTTGCCCGAATCGGCAAACAATACCTGGCACAACCGTCCGGTATATTACACCCCTTGGCCCAACAACCACCGGATGAGCAGCTTTCACCACCTCGACCTGTCGTTTACCCTTGAAAGTACCTGGAAGAACAGGGGTTCGTGGACCTTTGGGGTGTACAACGTATACAACCATTTCAACACCAGCCATTACAACATTGTAAACGGAAAGGTGTACGAAGTGGCCATCTTCCCGGTGATGCCGTTTGTGAGTTACAGTTTTAAATTTTGATAATAGATTGCAAGAAATGTAAGTTCTCCCTTTGAAAAACAAAAGATAAAAAGGGCAACTCGCGAAAGCTTGTTTGTTTTTTATGGTTTGTAGTTCTAGCTCGTCATCTATGTAAGGATGCAGGCTTGATCTTTATCACTTGCGTGTGTAAAATCTATTTTTTATGTAAGTTTGGAAAAAGATATGGATGAGTTTGTTCCGCTAGATACCCACTTTAAAGATGAAAAAATGAGTGATCAAAAAGCATTAGCATATTTGGCCGAGACTTTCCGTTCTTTCCTTAATGGGCAATATCTTCCATCTTTAGATTTAAAAGTTCGTGATTCGATAGAAAGTTGTGATTTGAAAGAGTTATTTGATTTTGTTGCAACATCCCTCTCGGGGTATAACAAAGGCGTTCAGGCGATAAAATCTATTTCCGACGGCGATCTTAACTTCGAAATTACACTGCCTAGTCCAATCTTAGAACCAGTTAAAATATTGCAAGCGAAATTGAAACATTTGATTTGGCAAACCCAAATGATTGCAGCCGGCGATTACTCGCATCATATTGATTTTATTGGTGACTTCTCAACCTCGTTTAACCAGTTGATTCATTCGCTTCAGAAACGACAGGATTTGGAGCAGAAATTGGTTGAAAGCCAAAGGAAATTCCAACTCATAACCGAGAATAGTAACGATGTAATATGGATTATGGATGTAGCAACCCGAAAATTCACCTACATAAGTCCATCGGTTTATAAGCTACGCGGCTTAACTGTTGAAGAAGCAATGAGTGAAACCTTTGAACAATCGATGACCCCTGAATCAGCCCTTAAGGCCAATCAAAAGTTTGAACTCCTTCACACTAAAATTAAGAATAATCAACCAATGCCCGATTCATACGACGAATTTCAGCAATGGTGCAAGAACGGACAAGTTATTGATATTGAAGTGAGCACAAAGCTGATTTATGACCAAAACGGACAGCCGAAAGAAATTTTAGGGCTTAGCCGCGATATTACCGAACGGAAAAAAGCGGAGAAGGCACTTATGAAAAGCGAAGAAAAGCTTACCCAACTATTAGCGCTCCAGTCTTCTAAAAACAGGCAACTGATTAGTCATTTACAGTATATCTATAACAATGCCAACAATTCAATCGCATTTTTCGATATAAAAGGAGATACGATTAAGTTTTCTTCGTGCAATAAACGCTGGGCCAATAACAATGGTTTTGAGCCAGAAGACCTTGTGGGTTTTGATATTTCAGGTATGCCCGACCAGGAAACCGCCACCTTGTATCGAAAATACATTCAAAAAGTGAGCGAGACAAAACAACCGCTTCAAGATTATATTATCTGGCACAATTTGCACATTCACATTATTGTTATTCCAATTCCCGATGAAAGAACAGGAGAAATAACATCATGTGGCTCATTAATTTATAATATTTCAGATAAAGTTGAGGCCGATCTGAAAATTAAAGAAACGGAAAAGAGGTTTTTCTCCATTTTCAATAATAGTAAGGACGCTATTGTTTTATTGTCTTTACAGCTCGAAATCATTGATGCAAATGAAAGCTTTTGCCAGCTTTATGGTTCAAACAATTATCCTAAACTGAATTTTCTTAAATCATATTTTCCTGGTGATAATCATAAAATGATTTTGGGATTGATAAAGAATATAAATAAAGGATTATCCGTCCCTACATTTGAAACTGTTTTATACCGGCATAACAGCACTTTAGTAACGGTAGAGATCAACACATCTGTTATTACATATAAACAATCGCCAATGTTGTTATGTATCATTCGCGATATTTCAGAAAAAAAAGAGATGGAGCGAATGCTTACCAAAGTGGGGACCCAAATTGAAACCCGAGAACGGCGTAAACTGGCAGCCGATCTTCATGATAATGTTGGCCCGCTTCTGTCGAGCATGAACATGTACCTTGCTGTTCTTTGTAATAATACAAGAGGAAACTACCCTCCCACTTAACATT
>CAZSIK010000095.1:0-13097 GCA_964606515.1 uncultured Prolixibacteraceae bacterium | reverse complement strand
GGAGAAATAATCGACATTTTAGGCGATGCAGGCAACAACGACACCGAGATGCACGCCATTTTGGCCGAATTCGACCTTCCCTATAAATTCCCTGAAAAAGTAGATAAGGTGGCCGAAAAAATACCTGTTGAAATAAGTCCTGAAGAGATTGACCGTAGAAGGGACTTCCGGACCATCCCCACCTTTACAATCGACCCTGCCGATGCCAAAGACTTCGACGATGCCCTTTCCATCCAGAAACTCGACAACGGGAACTGGGAAGTAGGTGTTCATATTGCCGATGTAAGCCATTATGTAGAATCCAATACCCTGATCGACAACGAAGCCTTCGAAAGGGGCACTTCGGTTTACCTTGTCGACCGGGTTGTACCCATGCTCCCCGAGAAATTATCGAACGGGGTTTGTTCGCTCAGCCCTCACGAAGATAAACTTTGTTTTTCGGCTGTATTTGAACTTGACGAAGATGCCAACGTGAAAAGCCAATGGTTTGGACGGACTGTTATTTTTTCGGATAAAAGATTCAGTTATGAAGAAGCCCAGGCCATAATCGAAACAGGCCAGGGCGAGGCGCTTCTCGATGAAGTGCTTGTGCTGCACCGCTTAGCCACCCGGTTGCGTGATCAAAGGTTCAAATCTGGCGCCATCTCGTTCGAACGGATGGAGGTAAAATTCAACCTCGATGAACAAGGTAAACCACTGGGCGTATTTTTTAAGGAATCGAAAGAATCGAACCACCTCATCGAGGAGTTCATGCTCCTGGCCAACAAAAAGGTAGCCGAACTTATCGGGAAAACCAAGGACAGAAATAAATCTAAAACCTTCGTTTACCGAATCCACGACAAACCCGATCCCGACAAACTGACCAACTTTAATACGTTTATCGGCAAATTTGGTTATGGCATTGAGACCCAAAACCCCGGTTCCATCTCGAAATCGATCAATCTTTTGTTACAAAATGTAAAAGGCCGCCACGAGGAAAATGTAATCGAAACCCTTGCCTTGCGCGCTATGGCCAAAGCGGTGTATTCCACCCGCAACATTGGGCATTATGGGCTGTCGTTCGACTACTACACCCATTTTACCTCTCCCATCCGACGTTACCCCGACCTGATGGTACACCGCTTGCTTGCCCGCTATCTCGAAGGGGGAAAATCGGTCAACGCCGAACAGTTTGAAGATAAATGCAAGCATTCGTCGAGCATGGAGCAAAAGGCCGTAAATGCTGAAAGAGCTTCAATCAAATATAAACAGGTTGAATTCATGCAGGATAAAATTGGCCAGATGTTCAAAGGCACCATTTCGGGTGTAACCGATTGGGGAATTTATGTTGAACTCGACGACAACAAATGTGAAGGGATGATTTCAATCAAAGACCTCACCGATGATTTTTACTTCTTCGACGAGAAAAATTATTGCATCTCGGGTATGCATAGCCAGAAATGTTATCAATTGGGTGCCAGCATTAAAGTTGAAGTGGCACGGGCTAACCTCGAACGCAAACAGCTCGATTTTAAACTAGTTAACGATGAAGGGGAAAATGAATTGCCTGTTTTCGCACTGCAACATCCCCGCCCTGCAAGAGATAAGAAACCAAATGAAAAGCAAGGAAGACGAAAGAAAAAATAAACTTAACTTCGGATTTACAGTTTCTTTTGAACTCAATTATTTTCGATATACTCCGATGGAGTTACTCCAAAATATTCCTTGAAACAGCGGGTAAAATACGAAGGGCTTGAAAATCCAACCATGTAAATGATTTCCGAAACAGAACGTTTTTTCTGAATCAACAGGTTGGCTGCAGTTTTCAAACGTTGATTGCGGATGAACTCCTTGGCCGTTTGTCCGGTCAAGGCCTTTATTTTCCTGTAGGTTTGGTTCGAACTTAGTCCGATGGCATTACTCAATTTTTCGACATCGAACATCGGGTCATCGAGGCGGGCATTGACTGCAGCGGTCACATCTTTCAAAAACTGTTCATCCAACGAAGAAAGAATGATGTTTTTTGGCTCCAAAATGTTGTTTTTGTGAAATTGTTCGCGTTGTGCAACCCTTTGCGCTAATATATTCTTGATTTTCAACTTTAATGCCGACATGCTGAAAGGCTTGCAGATATAATCAACCGCACCGGCCTGTAAGCCTACGATCTCGTTTTCGCGGGTAGTTTTCGCGCTAAGGTACAAAATTGGAATATGCGAAGTATTGATGTCCGATTGCAATACCCTCCCCAATTCAAGTCCGTCCATCTCGGGCATCATGATGTCGGAAAGGATGATGTCGGGATTAATTTTTCGCGCCAGCTCAAGGGCTTCCTTCCCATTATAGGTACTTTTCACTTTAAAAAGTGGCGTAAGCGAATTCATAATGAATTCGTTCATATCAAGGTCGTCTTCGGCCAACAAGATTACCGGGCGGCTACTGTCGGTTGAAACAAGTTCATCAACCTGTAGTTCAATAATTTTTTCTTCCTGATGATCTTCCTGAAGTACGGGCGAAGATACCCACTCGACAATCCCATGGTCTTTATCCGGTCTTGTTTTCCCGGGTTGAAGCAGGCCGTTAACCTGGCCATTTAAGTTGATGGGCATGAGTATCCTGAAAGAACTTCCCTGACCTACTTCACTCACAAGCTCAATTTTACCATTATGAAGTTCTATGAATGCTTTCGAAAGATAGAGACCGATACCCCCGGTGCTTTGAACGCTTTTTTGGTTAATCTGGTAGAAGCGCTCAAATACAAGTTCTTTCTTCTCGGCCGGAATTCCGACCCCACTGTCTTCAATTTCAATGTAGAATAAGTTACCTGTACCGGCACCATTTGCATATCCTGCTTTGATGGTCACCTTGCCCCCTTCGTCGGTAAACTTGAAGGCATTCGACAATAAATTAAACAGCACCTTGTCGAATTTATCCAGATCGAGCCAGGCGTGTATCGAAGGTTCACTGTATTGCAACGAGAAGTCGATGTTCTTTGAATCGGCGAGGCTATGAAACGAATCGTAGATTTCCACCAACATCAATACCACATCCACTTCCTGGAGCAGAAGTTCGGTCTTTCCCTTCTCGACCTTCCTGAATTCCATTAGCTGATTGATGAGCCTGAGCAAACGGTTTGCATTACGTTGTATCAGTTCAAGGTTGTGTGCGTAAACCCCGAACTTTCCTTTTTGCTCCATCATTTCTTGCAAAGGGCCCAATATCAAGGTTAATGGAGTACGAAATTCGTGGGTAATGTTGGTAAAGAAATGAACTTTGAGCTCGTTCAGTTCATGTTCCTTTTCGTATTGAACCTTTTCGAGCATCAACCGACCTTTTTCTTTGATCTGGATAATGGAATATCTTTTAAAGAAATACAGAAGTCCAAAGACAAGTCCTGCATAGAATAAATAGGCCAAGGTTGATTTCCAGAACGGAGGCTTTATTTTTATGAAAATGCTACGGGGTTCATCCGACCACACCCCCATGCTGTTACATGCTTTTACCCGAAAAATATAGTTACCTGGAGGGATGGCGGTGTAGGTAGCCGTATTCCTAGACCCAACCTGGTTCCAGTCCTTATCGTATCCTTCAAGTTGATATGCATATTTAGTTTTATCGGGAGAAATAAAATCCATTGCAGAAAAAACGAAGGTGATAACCCCCTGTTTGTAGTTGAATGTCAGCGAATCGGTATAAGTAACCGATTTTTTCAACAGCACCTTTCCATCGACAGGCCTGGCTATCTGCACGCTTTTATTGAACAGGAGCAAATCGGTAATTTGCACCACAGGGGCCTTTGATTTTTTTTGGATACTATCGGGGTGAAAGCGCAGGAATCCGTTGCCCCCTCCCATAAGGAAATGACCGGACTCTTCTTTAAAAGCCGTATTATTCAATATTTTAATTCGCTGATATGTTTTGTTATAAAATTCAAAAGCCACCATGCCCTGGTTCTTATCAAACTTGAGGATGCCATTATAAATACCGATCCAAAGGTATTGATGCTGATCTTCAAGGATGTTCATTACAATTTGGTTATCGACCCAGGCTTGATCGGGATAAGATTCAAATAACACTTGCTTTCCACCCTTGCTATCTTCAACTTCCCTTTTTCTGTTTAATCCAGCATTTGATCCGATCCAAAGGTCCCCTTGTGAATCTTCAAATATTACATTGATTACATTGTCATTGATACTATTTGTGTCTTTAGCCGAATATTGATATTGTCTGAATTTCCCGGTTTTGGGATCGAAACAGTTCAGACCATGTTGGGTGCCGATCCAAACCAGTCCATCTTGATCTTCGACTATGGTGCGCACGTTTTGGTTTGAAAGCCCGTCGGGTTGGGTTCCACCCGGGTAATTTCTGAACCGGAACTGGCTTCCCGAGAAATCGCACTGAACCAATCCGTCGTTGTTGGTTCCGATCCAAAGCATGTTGGGATGGTGCTTTGACGGGACAATCACGCTGATTTGGCTTGGTGGCAACGCCGGATCAGAAGAATGATGAAACCGTCTAATTGTTTTATTTTTAAGTTCTTCAGGCCTTCCTTCAGGGAACACAATGAGCCCATATTCTTCTGATGCGACCCAGGTATATCCCCCAAACGAAGGGATCACGCCTACCAGAGAAGGCGAAGCAGTTGTCGTACCAAGAAATGCTGACAGCATTTTCTGAAAAGTTTTTGCAGAAACAATTTCCCTGTTTGCCTTGTCAAAAACCATCAATCCATCCGATGAACCAAGCCATACATTTCCAAAACGGTCGGTGCCTATGGATCTGATCCAGTGGTTCACAATCTGACCATCATCAATATAACGGGTATTTACCCTTTCGATGCCCATGTTGGCAATATTGGCCACATTGATCACCGAGCTACCAGCCCAAAGTGTCCCCTTCCTATCGACAAACAACGAAGAAATATGATTGTTGCCTTCGATGCTGAAGGGATCGTTTACATCAACGATATACCGTTGGAATGTAACCTGATCGGGCAATTTAAGCAGTTCTCCCTTTTCAAGCAAGTACAAACCATTGCCCCAAGTTCCGATCCACAAATTTCCAATAGGGTCGAAAGCAAGTTCAGTGATCCTTTGAGGGCCATCTTCCCTGGCATGGCCATTTCCTGAATAAAACTCAAATTTCAGGTTATCCTTATCGTTGTTCGAAATAATCCTGACCAGGCCAACAGAAAACAGTCCAGCCCACAAAGTGCCATCTTCCGACTCAACAATACAATTAACTGCCTGATGTTCTGTTACCTGATCACTACTCCCCTGATCTCGTCTAAAGTATCGTTTATAACTTTGGGTTTCCCTGTCGAGATTAAGCAAGCCATTATTGGTAGCCAGCCAAAATTCATTTCTCGAATCTTCAAGAATCGCGTTGATTATTTCCTTGTCAAGGTATTGCTCTTTTGTTCCACTAACCTGGTCGACCCGGTACAAACCATCCCCTTCGGTGCCCACCCAAAGGTTCCCTTTTCTGTCTTCATAAACCGAAGTTATCCTTGTATTGAAAGGATAAACCCTGATCTCATTGGTCATAGGGTTTAAGCGGTTCAAACCAAAAGTAGTTCCTATCCAAATGAACCCCTCCTTGTTTTCGAAAAGCGAAGTAACTTCGCGATTGCTCAGGGAGTTGGTATCTCTAACGAAAGGCTGGTGCACCACACATTCATACCCATCGTACCGGTTCAAGCCATTCCAGGTGCCAACCCATATAAAACCGGCACGGTCTTGAATAATTGTATTGGCACGACTGCTTGAAAAACCATCATCGATCGACAGCACATCAAAATCAAGACGATTTTGACTTGAAACCATCGTCCAAATGAACATTACTAGCAAGCATAAAATCAAGCGATTTCCATGGCCCATATTGAAATGAGTTTCCTATATTATTAAAAAATCAGCATCAATGTAAATTTAGTAGGAGTGAACGGGGCTTTTGATAATTATTCAAAAAATGTTAGCACATATTTGCTGTTGAAGCAGAAATAATAAAGACCAATTAGAGCTCACAACTATTTTTTGTTTTCAGAAATTCTTATTGATTCGTACTTGATGTGTTTATGCTCTTTTGCCCTTTCTGCTTTATCGAAGCTTGTGGCACAAGCAATGCCTCTTTTTCTCATCTCTGGATTTTTCCCGATATGGATTTCGGGAAAGCGATGCTGTTTCTTGAAAATAATCTGTAAGGCAAGGCCAAAAACGGCCAACGCGAGAATACCAACCACCAGTAAGAATATTTTAACTATTTCCATGATCCAATTTTCTGATTGGCAAAGATACCATCAATCCTGGCAACGATCAAGATCGCGGAACACTCTTAACATTAATTTAGGATCCTTAGGTATTTTATCTTCCGAAAAACCCGAAAGCAATAGCAATTTTGAAGCTTCCTCCACGAGGGGAAGCTTTTCAATTCCTTGTTTTATGCCATAATTCAACCACTTAAGCACCTGAAAAGCATCGAAAAGAAAATAAAAGCGTTTTCTGAAGACCTCAGCCGTACTACAATTTGAGGCCAATTGGATGATTTCCTGGTCTAATCCTGATTCAACGAGAAATTCAAGTATCGAAGAAGATACCTGCGATTGAAACAAAGGGATAAAACCTTTTGCTTCATACAGACTTTCTACCGAACGGAACAAAGGAATCAGAAGGCTGAACAGTTCCAGCGGATAGGTTAACAACAGGTCGCGTTCTCCCTGAAGGTATCTCATCAATGCAGGGCCTGTTCCAAAGGGAACACGGGTAGAGGGCCGTGCTGAAGGATACACTGTGGCACAGTTCAATTCAACAATCTTCCCGTATTGCACCATCTTGTGAAGGAAATAAAAATCTTCGCCTGCTTTGCGCCGGTTCATTCCTCCCATGCTGGTGTAAGCATTTGCCCTGACTGCAAAAGCCGAACCCAGCGTATACAGCGCATGCGGAAAGCCGGTATACCTGAGTGCATGTTTGTAATACCTAAGGTAAAGCTCATAGAAGATCATGGCTTCATACACCACGTTTTCAAACTGATTCCCTTCAACAGGATGCTCAAAATATAAAGTGGCTGCCACTGTTTTTTCATCGTTTCTGAAATGATCGACTATTTTTGCCAGATAATGTTTCGAAACAAGTGTATCAGCATCGAGCGAAACCAATATACCCTTCTGAAATTGGTGTTGATGAAAATGTGAGATGGCCCAGTCGAACCCAATTTTCCGCGCCATTCCGGCACCTGCCCATTTTTCAGGGATTTGGTTCACTTCAATCTGAAAAAGGTGCAACCAGGAAGGAAGCTGCTGATGAAGATCGGCAATTTCCATCAAGCTAAGCCGGTTTTGTCCCAAAACAGCTTCCGGTGCGTTTACCTGAGAATTGACTACAACCACGATTCCAACTTCCTCACCCGGGTTGTCGCAAGCAGCTAACGAACGCACGGTGGCTGACAATTCAGGTTCGTCGTAACACGGAATAACCACGATCAGCGACATGGCTGAAGCATCGGGTGCTTCAAAATAAAAAGCATCGAGTTGGCCGTTCAGGTATTGCGAAGTAAATTCCATGAAGTACAAATTAAAATGCCGTGTAAACTTACTTATTTACACGGCATCTTAACAAAACTAATCCCTATTTATTTCTTTTTTGAAGCGGCATAACGTGCATTCAAACCATCAACAATATCCTTCGTAATATTAAACCTTGGTTCGCCTACGATGATGTTGCCATTATTGCTCAATACATAAGTGTATCCATGTTTCTTGTTGTATTCCTTTACATAACTTACAATGCTATCAGCCAGTTGCCTCTGGATCTTGCCTTCCATTTCGGCCAACTTGGTCGAAAACTCGTAGTCGAGCTTCTTCATTTCTTCTTCCTGTCCCAACAAGCGATCTCTTTCTTTCATTGCCCTGTCTTCCGAAAGGAATCCCCCACGTTGAAGTTTTTCTTGAAATGCAACTGCTTGCCTTTCAAGGTCATTTCTTTTTTGCCCAAATTCAATATTGTATTGTTGTTGTTTATCGTGAAATTCTTCCTGTAAGTCGATCGACAATTCATACGCGACCAAAACAGAATCGGTTAAAACATAAGCAATTTTCAACTCTGAACCATTGTTGGTGCTTTCAGAAAAACTGTGGTTACTTTTTTGCCCTTTCCCTGTAAAAAGTAGGATTAAAGCAACAACAACTCCTGCCAAAGAGAGTGAACTCAGAATGATGGGTAATTTCTTCATTGCATTATAAATTTAAATCAACGCAAAGATAGTTTTTATCTTCATTTTTCAAACTGCGAAGCTTTTTTTAACAATGTTCAACGAAACGGTTTTATGTCTAAGGTCAGCTAAAAATATCATGGATTGTCGCTGATAATCGTCATTTCATCCACATTCTCATTAAGCTAACTTTGGGATTAGAACAATAACTTGTATGATATGTTGAACAGAATGGTATCCACAATACTGCCTTATATGCCTCAAAGTTGGGTATGGATGTTTTCGAAGCGGTATATTGCCGGAGAAACCATCGAATCGGCAAGTGCTTGCTCCAACCTTCTAAATCGTAAGGGTATTATGGTTACCGTCGATCTCCTCGGAGAATTCATCCACAATCTTGACCAGGCTGAACAAAACAAAGAAGCCTATTGTAGGATAATCGACCATTTTATAGATGAAGGGATTAAAGGAAACTTTTCTTTGAAACCCACCAGCTTCGGGCTATTGATCGATAAAGAAGCCTGTTACCGATTGATCAGGGAAATTGTGGCCCACGCCACGGCTTGCAATAGTTTTGTCAGGATCGACATGGAAGATTCGAAATGTACCGACCGTGAAATTGAACTCTATCTGAAACTAAAAGAAGAATTTCCCCTTTCTGTAGGACTGGTGTTACAAGCCTACCTGCATCGTACAAGTTCCGATCTTGCAATGATGATCGAAAAACACCACACTGCTAATAATCCACTGAATTTCAGGTTATGCAAAGGAATCTATCTTGAATCGGGAAACATTGCATATCGTGATAAAAAGGCGGTGAACGAGAATTATCTTATGCTATTGGAAACCATGCTAAGAAAGGGCATTTATGTAGGCATAGCCACTCACGACCGTTATCTGGTCGATGAAGCAAGTAAGATGATAGCCTCCATGAAAGTTCACCTGTCGAAATACGAATTCCAAATGCTATACGGAGTAAGGCCTAACTTACGCGATTCAATTGTAGCACAAGGCCATCAGTTGCGCCTTTATGTGCCTTTCGGTGTCGATTGGTTTGGCTATTGTTCTCGCAGGATGAAGGAAAATCCGTCAATGATAGGCGACATTATTAAAGCCCTTTTTATCCGAGGATAAAAACAACCCTGCTGAAGATAATGCTTCAACAAAGTTGTTTTCCAAGCATTAAGCCTGTTCCGACAAGAACCGTTCAGTATCGATAGCAGCCATACAGCCCGAACCCGCTGCGGTAATGGCCTGTCGATAATGCGGATCCTGCACGTCGCCACAGGCAAAAACCCCAGGCACCTTTGTTTTTGAAGTTCCCGGGATGGTTTTGATATAGCCCACCTCGTCAGTATCAATCCAAGGTTTAAATATGCCTGAATTGGGTTGGTGCCCGATGGCGAGGAAGAATCCATCGATTTTGATTTTCACGATCTCTTCATTGTTTTCACCCTTGTTTTTATACAATTCAGCCCCTTCTACCACACCGTCGCCCAGCAGGCCCTTGGTTTGATGCTTCCATAAAACTTCAATATTGGATGTTTTCATCACCCTTTCCTGCATGACTTTAGAAGCACGAAGTTCGTCGCGGCGCACAATAAGGTACACTTTATTGCAAAGCCCGGCAAGGTAGATGGCTTCTTCGGCAGCGGTGTCGCCGCCCCCTACCACGGCAACATCTTTGCCCCGGAAAAAGAATCCATCGCAGGTGGCACAGGCCGAAACACCACTACCAGCGTATTTTTGTTCGTCGGGAATACCCAGGTATTTGGCTGTGGCCCCGGTAGCGATGATGAGGGTCTCGGCTTCAATTAGCTTGTTTCCGTCGATGGTAACTTTAAACGGGCGTTGCGAAAGGTCAGTAGCGGTAGCCAGGCCCCAACGGATATCGGTACCAAAACGTGCGGCCTGTGCTTTAAGGTCTTCCATCATCACCGGACCGGTAACCCCATGGGGATAACCCGGGAAGTTTTCGACTTCGGTGGTGGTGGTTAACTGGCCACCCGGTTGTAAGCCTTCGTACAGTACCGGTTTCAGATTAGCACGGGCAGCATAAATTGCTGCTGTATAACCTGCTGGTCCTGATCCGATAATCAGGCATCTTACCTTTTCGGCTTCACCAGCCGATTGATTTTTAGGCTGGCTTTGTGACAAATTCATTGTATCGAACATATTTTCTTCAGTTTTCGTTATTATTTCAATTTAAAATCCAAAAATACATCAGCCTGAAAAAGGCGATGGTGATTTTAGTTACAGAATTTCGATCCGAAACTAATTATCTAATCTCAATAACGCAACCTGTTGGGGGGGTAATCAACAAAAATTGCTAAAAAATTTGAAAATACCGTCAAGATGATTATTTTTGCACCGCTTTTTACAAAAGTTCGGGGTGTGGCGCAGTCTGGTAGCGTACGCGTCTGGGGGGCGTGGGGTCGCAAGTTCAAATCTTGTCACCCCGACTTGAAAATCAAAGGGTTAGCAAAATTTTGCTAACCCTTTTTTGTTGAGGTGAAACATAGGTGAAACATTTTTTACATCATAATACGTATTTTCAACCATTAGCTCACTTCCACAAGCGCATGCTGATCAGTTGAATACTTCGTATTACCTTCATTTTCGAAGAAAGCATACACGTGGGCCGAAACACCTGCGCCGAAAGGCAACAGGACATTGGCGGCCTGATCGGCCCTGGTAGCTGCTATTCCCGAGAGAACAACAATCTCCCCTTCACACATGGCCACAATCCTCAACCGGTCGGTTGCTGCGGCAATTCCGGTTCCGGAGTTGTCGGCCCAGGTGAGGTGAATACCGCCAGGTACTGCTGCATCATCTTCGATGACTACATTGGATGCCTGGGGAAGATCCCCGACTGCAAATTTCAACAGGCTGAAATCTGTAATCTCACCGGTAGCACTGAACGCTGGAAGGTTGGTCTTGACGAAGAGGTTGTACCCCGACATCTTTACTGCCTTTTTGTTCCAGATCGGTTTGATGAGTGCATCCATCACCGATTGTGCGATCTCAATGCAGGCACCAAATTTTGTTCTTTGGGTTACCTGGCCCTCGGTCTGAGCATCTTTGTAATGACTTGACTTGATCCGGAGGTAGTTGATACCTTTCCAACTTGCCCCTACAACGGTTCCAACCGTGCCGGAGACTCCTCCCAAAATTCCTTGACTAATTTTTCCCATGATTTTAAAATTTTAGACGTGATAAAAACCGAATTGATCAAATGTTAAAAATTCGAACATGGTACGAATCAGGTACGAATCAGGTACGAATGAGGTGCACCCCTCATGGACCTGTTTTATACCTGCTTTTTCTGGTCCCATTTTCGTTTGAGCCAGGCAACAAGCCAGGCGGAGAGCAAGCCGGTGATCATACTGATCAGGGCTTCGAGAGAGTCGACAATGGTGCCGGGGGCGGCAGCTGATCCGGCAGCAGAGGCTGCTTCAGGCAGGGCGGCTGATACGCCCAGGCTGGTAAGCGAGCCAACGAGGAAATTTCCAACACTTTTCATACTTTGCATACATTTAGTTGTGTTACAATAAATTGATATGCAAAGTTTTAAATAATAATTGGCTTAATTAACCGATCAGGGTTGGCCATGATTTTTATTCACCGAACAGGTTGCTTTTTCATCGAACTGCCTATAAACTGAATGGCATTTCCGGCAGTTGGGATGCAAAAATGGTTGGGACTGCAGTAGATCTTGGATTACTGGCAGGGAAACCTTGCAAGCAGGTTTCCCCTGGCCTGTTGTTAAAGTGAAACCTACCTGGTATTGTTGCCTGTTGTAATAGTAAAAAAGGCAGACAACAGCAGGATAGAAAAAGCAAAAAATAATAAAACAAACATAATGCTATGTTGTCAAAGCCGGGATGGCAAAGGGGCAAGGGCAGGCCAAAAAATACTACCCGAGGAACGAGGGTGGAGATTTTTTGAGCCTGGCGAAGCGTACCCTTGCGCCTGCAGCCACCCGGCTTTATCTTTGCTTTATGTGTTGTTTTATTTGAACTTAACCCATAAAGGCCTAATAAGAATCTATTTTTTCAGGGTTGGGCAGGAACCCGTTGCGAGGTAGTCTTTTGCCTGGGGGGTGGGCTTGGCTTCACCACTTGGTACGGGCGCATCAAGGGCTGGGCGGTAAGCCTTGTAGTTCCTTTCAAGTTTGCACTTTACCAGGTGGCGCAACCGGCCAGCGCTTGATGGTGCACTACCCTATCAAGCTGAACGGGAAGGCTCAAAGAGGGAGCGAACGGAATGCAACGGAATGGAGCCAACCGGCGCGGAGTTTACGGAGCGTCGGGCGGCGGAATGAAGTGAAATGAGTGAAGCGACCGATTTGTGCCTGATGCTGGTTTGAAATGCTGACGATGGCGGGCGAAAAGGTTACTGAAAACAAAATCAAAGCAAAAATTGGTATGATAAAAGATACCCGATTGGAACAATCCTTTCAAATCATGAACAAATGTGTACCTTGGTAGAATGATGCCGAAATTTTACATAGTGCGATTATACGGCGCGGGGGAGCAGTGGCGGGCAGCCCGGAGTTTACGAAGGGGTTGCCCGCCACTGCGGAGCCGCACCGCGCTTGACGAAGGGCGCAAGGCGTAGTTTACGGAGCCTTGCAACCGTAGGAAGAGCGGGGCGGGCGGCGTATAATATCGCATTATGTAAAATTATACTAAAAACTTATTTGATTAAGATAACTGTCTTAATCAAATAGACTCATTTTAAACTTTTAAGACAGGCACTTTCTTTAAATCCATTTTATCATTAATTGTGAAGCGATAGATGAAATTACTATTTCAGGAACAATTCCATTCACTACTAAAACAAACAGGTCTAAATAACCTAATTGGTATAGGCGTTTAGGCCGCCCATTATTTTACTAATGCTACCTTTGTAGC